>CAIRNV010000293.1 GCA_903880005.1 uncultured Verrucomicrobiota bacterium
CATGCACGTGGAGGGGGGAGGGACATTTTTTGTCACCCTTCCCAACTTCCGCCCCGACGTGGTACCAAGGCATCCGTTCAAAGAACGACGCGCACGCCCCCACCATCACGCTTTTCCCCCCATGCCCTCATCACCCCCAACTTTTTCCACGTTTCCCGAGGGTAAGACCGTATTTGTCCGACCCCCACGCCCACACTCACGCCCATGAACGTCGGATTGCGCCACGCCCACCGCCCTCGGGGCAACCCGCCCGCCTAACCCACCTCAGCCCAGCCCAGCCCACCCAACCCCACCTCGCATCCGGACCTCCTCCCCATGACCTACGCCGAGTTCTTCCAGCAAGCCTTCCAACGCTCACGGGCGGGATCCCAGGCGCCCTATGCCTACCAATGCCGACTCGCCGGAGGCCCCCAAGCCGCCGCCCACGGCGCCTTCTCCCACGGAACCAGCTGCCAGTCGCAACTCATCAACATCCCCACGGGCCTCGGAAAGACCGCAGGGGTTGTCCTCGCATGGCTTTGGAATCGCGTCTGCCAACCCGACACATCCGCCCGATCCCGTTGGCCACGCCGCCTCGTCTATTGCCTCCCCATGCGCACCCTCGTCGAGCAAACCGAGGACGACGTCCGCAAGTGGCTCGGCGACCTCCTCTGGAACGGCCAACACGCCGACCGCCCAGGCAAGGTGGGCGTGTTTGCTTTGTGGCACGTCAACTACAACCTGCGTTAAGAGCTCGTATCGTGAAGCAAACCTCTGTCGCAAGACTGCAAACATGTCCCCTTAATCCAGCGAGATCTACCGTCGACCGATTCCACCCAAATCCATCGCCTCGAAGACCGCGCCGCCCCATGCCCCCCTCTCAGTCGCATGCCCAAGCACCGCCGGGTAGCAACTGGCTGTGCCAGCGCTTTCGGCTGCCATTCAGTTCCCACGATGCGTCGCATCTGGTGTCAAAAGATCAAACCACGTAAATACCGCTTCACTGAATCCTTGCAAACATCCAGCCGACGTCTCACCCCATCTAGGGCATTAGAATTCGCCAAGCAACTGCCCGTTGAAGCGCTTGACTTGCTGGGCCGCCTCCGATTTCATGAATGGAGGAATCATGATTCATCAAAATCCATATCATTCGACAATCTACGAATCAAATCGCGACCGCGCGCTCGTACGCCACTAACAAATAATTATGGTACAGGTCGGTACATTTCCACCCTTGGCTGCCAACTACCGGATCTCGGGACACGAGTCGTTTCCGCTACGTTACGCATGGCTACCAAAAGCGGTACGGGGCTTGACTGAGGACGATAAGCTCTTCGGAAGCGAGGAGCATGCGATGGTCAAGCTGGGCGTAGGCAAAAACATGGTGCGGTCCATCCGATTCTGGTCGCATGTCTCCGGCATGGTGAGCACCAATTCGCGTGGCGCCGGTCACACCCTTACGGAACTTGCGAGCCTGTTGTTGGGAGATAATGGCCTTGACCCCTACATGGAGGACATCAGGACGCTGTGGCTTATCCATTGGAATCTTTCTACCGACACTCGCAGTCCCCTGCTGGCATGGGATTACCTGCTCAACCGCTGGCAAGACCCGCATCTGGTGCCGGGCGTTGTCATCCGGGCATTGCACAAGGAGGCGGCATTCCAGGAAGAAGGCCTGTCGCCTGTCACCATCGACCAACACTGGGACACGTTCCTCCACAGCTACTTTCCGACGCGTGGACGGAAGGGTGAAGTTCAAGAAGAGAACCTCGACTCTCCGCTCACCGAGTTGCAACTCATCATCCGCGTGGGCGAGCGCCCTTCAGACAGCGGTGAGGGCCGTGCTGAGCCCATCTACGCATTTCGACGGGAAGAGAAGCCGGACATCACGCCTGAGCTTTTCGCCTACGCCCTCAATGACTTCTGGGACAAGCGCCACGAGACATCGGCGAACAGTTTGCCTTTCCGCGAAGTGGCCTACGGGCACGGCAGCCCGGGTCAGATTTTCAAGTTGCCGGAAGATGACGTCAGGGCGCGAGTGGAGGCGCTGGCGCTGCAGACGAATGACCATTTCTCTTACGCTGAGTCAGCAAATCTGCAAACGGTGCGGCGTCAGGGCCAGCGTAAGAATGCCGATTTGCTCAAAGAAATTTACCGACACGAGGGATGAACATGGGCGAACGACGCATCATAGACGTTTTCAACATCAAGAGTCGTTTCCTTCGTTCGGTTCAGCTTGAGCGCGACTTCGAAGACTCGGCTGCACTCTCCGGTTACGTGCAGACTGATTTTGTTCAGGAGTGCTGTGAGCGTATCGGTGATGGCCTTCGGCCAGAGTCTGGACGCAGGGCGTGGCGTGTCACCGGCGACTACGGCTCTGGGAAGTCCAGCTTCGCCCTACTGCTAGCGAATATCCTTGCCGGTCGCGACAACCGGCAAGCCCCGCAGATTGTGCGGGCTTTCGATTTCAAGAAGCTCGGCGTGGCGCGGCCTGCTTACTTGCCGGTTCTTGTCACCTGTTCGCGTAAGCCGCTGGCTTCTTCCATTCTTACCGCGCTGCACGGCGCCATCGCTTCCGTTTACAAAAGGGGCTCGAAATCTAAGCCAGCGGAAGCGATTGAGCGACTGCTCAAGGCGAGGATTGAACCGAGCGACGAACAGGTTGTTGCCGCTATTCTCGACGCGAATTCCCAAGTCATCGCGGATGAAAAGGGTAATGGCCTCCTGATCATTGTAGATGAGTTGGGCAAGTTCCTTGAGTTCGCTGCGCTTAACCCGCACCGACAAGACGTGTTCCTGTTGCAAAGACTGGCGGAAGGCGCGTCGCGCAGCGGCAATGAACCGCTGGTCGTCCTGTGCATGTTGCACCAAGGATTCAACGCCTACGCCGACCAATTAAATCAATCTGCACAACGCGAGTGGGAAAAGGTCGCCGGCCGATTTGAGGAAATCGTATTCAACCAACCGGTCGAGCAGATCGGACATCTCATCGCCTCGTCACTCAACGTGCAGGTGGACCACATACCGACGGGGCAACAGTCCGCCTTGCGCCATGCGATGCAAGAGGCCGTCGATCTCGGATGGCTCGGTGCTACACAGCGGCAAACGCTCTTGGATTTGGCAGCACGGCTTTATCCGCTACATCCCACGCTGTTGCCCGTCCTAATCCGCGTGTTCAAACGCTTCGGCCAAAACGAGCGCTCCCTGTTCAGCTTCTTGCTGTCAAACGAGCCATTCGGTTTGCAGGCCTTCAGTGAACAGCGTCTACAGAATGCGGAACCGTATCGCCTCAGCAACCTGTTCGATTACGTGCGAACCAACTTCGGGCACAAGCTCACGGTCGCCAGCTTCCGAAGCCACTGGAGCCTAATCGAATCGGTCGTCGAAAGCTACGCAACCGAGGAACCACTTCACGTCCAAATACTCAAGACCATTGGCCTCCTGAATTTGCTCAACGACGACTTATTGGCGACGGAAGCTACAGTTGTGTGCGCCGTCGCCGGTGATGACCAAAGACAGCACCTTCAGGTGAAGGCCGCACTGGAG
>CAIRNV010000294.1 GCA_903880005.1 uncultured Verrucomicrobiota bacterium
CGCCCCGCCCCAACCTCACCTGCAGGGTGAGGTCTAGAATTCATCCAAAAGGGCCTCTTTGCCCGAATGGGACGGCCATTTCCTCGCCCTGAAGCCCTCTTCAACTGCCGTTTCTAGGCTGAATCGTCCCGGCTTAGCCGGAACGATTCAGTTGGATCGGTCGTGTTTGCTCGATCTGCTTGCGCAAATCCTTCGTCCTTCGCTCGTTACGGGCCTGGTACTGGCCCGCGCCTCGCTCACTCCTCGTCTTGCGAAAGAATCTGCGGCGCAATCACTTCCCTCCCAACTGCATCGTTCCGGCTTAGCGATGCGCCGGCCGAGGTGCTCGGGAGAAGATGACGCTTCAAAGCGGGGCGCGACCCCGGCAGGGTCCGTGGCCGGAATGAACCTGTTCGATTTGCGGGGCGAGGTGGCCGTGGTGATTGGGGCGACGGGCGTGCTGGGCGGCGCGATTGCCGAGGGGTTGGCGGCGGCGGGAGCGGCGGTGGCCGTTGCCGGACGCAGCGTCGAGCGCGGCCAGGAACGGGTCGCGGCCATCCTCGGGGCTGGTGGCACGGCGGCGTTCGTGTCGATGGATGCGTCGGACCGGGCCTCATTGGAGGCGGGGCGTGCGGCGGTGGCGTCGGTGTTGGGCGAGCCCACGGTGCTCGTGAACGCAGCCGGAGGGAACCATCCCTCGGTGACGGTGACCCCGGAGAACCCGTTCGAGGGCATCGCGTTGGACGCGTGGCGCCAAAGTCTCGAACTCAACTTGGTGGGCGGTGCGTTGCTTCCGTGCCAGGTGTTCGGCGGGGGCATGGCGGCCCGTGGCCGTGGGAGCATCATCAACATTGCGAGCGTGTCCGCCCACCTGCCGTTGTCGAGGGTGGTGGCGTATTCGGCGGCCAAGGCGGCGGTGCTGAACCTCACGCGTTTCCTGGCGCGCGAATGGGCGCCCAAGGGCGTCCGGGTGAACTCGGTGACACCGGGGTTCTTCCCGGCCGAGCAGAACCGGCGGTTGTTGTTCGGGGAGGACGGGCAACCGACGCCGAGGGCGCGGGCCATCCTTGGCCACACGCCGATGGGACGTTTTGGCGAGGCGGGCGAGTTGGTCGGGGCGACGGTGTTCCTGGCGAGTTCCAAGGCCTCGTCGTTCGTGACGGGATCGGACGTGGTGGTGGATGGCGGGTACTTGGCCCAGACGATCTAGCGGACGCAGGGTGAAGGAGATCAAGACATGAGCGAGGTACATTCGCGGGTGGCGGCGCCGGGCATGTTGCTGGGGCGTGAGGACGTGGCGGCGGTGGTGGCCCAGGCGTGCCCGGGCTCGGCGCACCGGGGGAAACGGGTGTTGCTGGTGATCCCGGACAGCACGCGAACGGCGCCGATCGGGATGTTGTTCCGGGCGTTGTTCGACGAGTTGATGGGGTCGGTGGCGGCGCTGGACATCTTGGTGGCGCTGGGGACGCACCGGGCCATGACCGAGGAGGAGATTTGCGTGCGGCTGGAGATCACGCGGGAGGAGCGGCAGGGGCGCTACGGCCGGGTGCAGTTCTTCAACCATGAGTGGGACAACCCGGCGGCGTTGAAGCCCTTGGGCGTGATACCCCGGGACGAGATCCACGCGTTGTCGGGCGGATTGTTCGCCATGGACGTCCCCGTGACGGTCAACCGGCGCGTGGACGAGTACGACCGGATCATCATCGTGGGGCCGGTGTTCCCGCATGAGGTGGTGGGGTTCAGCGGCGGCAACAAGTACCTGTTCCCCGGGATTGGGGGGGCCGAGGTGTTGAACTTCTTCCATTGGCTGGGGGCGGTGATCACGACGGTGGGCGTGATCGGCAACAAGTGGACGCCGGTGCGGCGGGTCGTGGACCGGGCGGGGGCGATGGTGCGGACGGACAAGTTGTGCCTGGCGTTGGTGGTGGCCCACGGCGGCCTGGCGGGGGTGTTCGCCGGGACGCCGGAGGCGGCATGGGACCAGGCCGTGGATGAATCGGCCCGGCATCACATCGTGCGGAAGCCGCGGCCGTTCCACACGATCCTGTCGTGCGCGCCGGCGATGTACGACGAGCTCTGGGTGGGGGCGAAGTGCATGTACAAGCTGGAGCCGGTGCTGGCGGAGGGTGGCGAGTTGATCATCTACGCGCCGCACCTGAAGGAGGTGAGCTGGGTGCATGGCCGCCTGATCCGGCAGGTGGGGTACCATTGCCGGGATTACTTCCTGCAGCAGTGGGATCGGTTCAAGGACATGCCCTGGGGCGTCCTGGCGCACAGCACGCATGTCTTCGGGCAGGGAACGTACGTCGATGGCATCGAACGTGCCCGGGCCCGGGTGACCTTGGCCACGGGGATCCCGGAGGACGAGTGCCGTGCCATCAACCTGGGTTATCGCCGGTGGCAGGACATCCAGGTCGAGGCCTACCAGGGCCGCGAGGCGGAGGGCGTGCTGCACGTGCCCAAGGCCGGGGAGACGTTGTACCGGCTGGAGGCGGGAGTCTAAACACGGCAGTTGGCGTGGGGATCGGACCGGTCCCGCAGGGCGGGAGCGTGGAGTGGCGGCCGTTGACGGCCGCGCCCGCAGGGTTGAGCGCACACGACGCCTTCTGGATCAGCCACAACTCCCGGATGCACCGCATGCTGGGCAAGCGGCTGGAAGCCGCTTCCACTTTCACTGGGCCCTCGGGGAAGGTGGCAGCGGCATTCTGCCGCTGGACATGCTGGGCAAGCGGCTGGAAGCCGCTTCCACTTTCACTGGAACCAGAGCCGGGACGGCTCTGCCACGTTTCCGCCCCCGGCTCAGCCGGAACGATTCAGCCCAAAACCGGCAGTGGGTGTGGGGATCAGTCAAACCCTCAGATGGAGCCAAAGGCTTGTCCCGTGCTGTAGGCCGCGTGCCCTCACGCGGCGGCTGGAATGCCGCTCCTTCGTGCGCCGAGGTCAGAGTGGCAGCGGGATCCTGCCGCGGGTCCATGCTCGGCAAGCGGCTAGTAGC
>CAIRNV010000295.1 GCA_903880005.1 uncultured Verrucomicrobiota bacterium
CGGTTACAACGCGGAACACTTTGTCAACCAGGCGACATACCATCTTGGGACGCGCTATCTCCTCCTCGGGGCCAGCCTCGTCCTCGGCCACAGGTGGCAGGAAGGTGGCATCATGGAGCACCTGGCGCGGCGCGCGGCGGAGTTTCCCTACTCCTTCCCCCAGCCCAAGGACGGCGGGCGGGTGTTTCCGATCATCAACCGTTTGGCATGGCCCGACGAGCTGCCGCAATACGATGACAATCTAGCCGGGTGGATCACCCAGATCATGGAGGTCAGACAGGTCCAGCCTGCTGGCATCACAATGACGGGACTGACCGACGACTCGGATCTGGGCAAGTTCGCGCGCATCCGTGCCCTGACGGCCATGCGCAAGGAACTCGTCGCGGCCAGTGATGTTCGCATCTGTCTCGGCGGCGCCGCTGGCAAGCCCGTCCGACGCCTGCCCGGGGTCCTTGAGGAAGCCCTCCTGACCTACGATGCCGGCAAACCCTTGTATCTGGCGGGCGCCCTCGGTGGCATCACCAAGGCGCTCTGCGACGCGATCTTGCAACGCAGGATGACGGATGCAGCCCGGGATGCCTTCCACACCCCGGTCGAGGTTGCCCAGCTCCTCCAGGACCTGCGAGGGCAACATCCGTATCCTGATGACGAGGGACCGAGTCGCCCCGGCGCCTCCTACGACGCACTCCAGCACGCCGAGCGAATCTCGGTAGAGCAACTCGCGTCCAGGGCACATCTCTCCATCGACGACTATCTCACGCTGATGACGACGCCCGACATGGGAAGGGCCATCGAATTGGCCACCCTCGGCGTGGCGAAAACCTTCACACCAGCACAACCCCGTGCTTCCGGTTCTTGAGGCCTGACAGTTGCCATGAAACGGGCCGGAGTGTGCACCTGCTCCCGCCCGTCCGGGCCGCCATGGCTTGCGCATCCCATAGGCGAGGGATCCCATCATCTGGCCCACGCATGAAGCAACGCCGGTTGAGGGCAACCGGCCTACAACATGAATCTCATTCCCAATCGTGTTGGCCGCGTGCCCTCACGCGGCGTGGCGGATGCCCAACACCCTCGGCGTGTTCAAGGTTGCCCCCATGCAAAGCGATCCCGGCTGGCTCGCCCGGCTGGAGACGCTTCAGAGGGCAAGCGTTGCGAGGCCGTCCGCCGCAGCGCAGCATTGACCACGGCAGTCAGTTTCGTTTCAAAAGGCGTTCCAAGGGCCTTCGCATGACTGCGGCCACAGCTGCCTGATCTAGAATGAACGCCTCGGACAACAAGTGGCTGGCGAGGCTGGGCCGCCTAAGGGTCGATCAAAAGGGGAGTCCGGCGCCCCACAAGCCGCTCCTGCTTTTGACCGTCATCGAAATGGTCGAGGCAGGCATCCTGACGGAACCAAGACTGCCTCTCTCCGGCGATCTCACGTTTAGGTTTCTGGCGCTGTGGCCCATCGTGGCAGCCCGTCGCCACCAAGCTCCCGAGATTTGGCTGCCTTTCTATCATCTCAAGACGTCGCGGATCTGGATTCCCTTGGATGCGAATGGAGTTCCCACGGACGAGCGACGCCGGGCCGCGATGGCGCAAATTGACCCTGAATTCTTCGACTGCCTGCTGGACCCGGGTTTTCGCCATCGCCTTCGCCTTCTCCTCATCGACCGCTACTTCACGGACCCGGCGGAGCGGTCGGCCTTGGCGGAGTTAGCCAACGTCCCGTTGGATCAAGCCGACCGGGTGAACGACGCCGTCACCGCCTATGAATCGGCACACCGCATCGCCCGCGAGGCTCGATTCCGTCTCACGGTTGTTCCGGCCTACGACTACACGTGCGCCCTGACGGGCTACAAGCTGGTGACAGCCCAGGCCGGCAGCATCGTCGATGCGGCGCATATCCATCCGTTCGCCAACAGCCGAAACAACGATCCCCGCAACGGGCTGGCGTTGTC
>CAIRNV010000296.1 GCA_903880005.1 uncultured Verrucomicrobiota bacterium
GATGTCGCATCCCCGTGCGCCGGGTGAGGGCACCCGGCCTACAAACCTGACGGACCCATCGAAACCGAACGCTTTCAAATTCATGAGGCGGAGTCGCCCGCGGAGACGCAGAGGCGCGGAGGTGGGAGGTGTTGCTGTCTGAGATCTCCGCGGCTCAGCGTCTCCGCGGGCCATTCTTCTCCAGCCCTTCTTCAATGCTCGGCTGCAAGCGCACGGGCGCATCCCGAAGTTGTGGCTGACATCTGGGCGGGCAGCGGGGATCTGACCGGTCCCGCAGGGCGGGAGCATGGAGTGGCGGCCGGGGACGGCCGCGCTCCCAGGGTTGAGCGCATCAGACGCCTTCGGGACCACCCACAACTCCGCGATGCACCGCAAGCGCAAGCGCAGCCTCGGCGATTTTCGGGCTTCACGGCGGCGGGCGGGGTCTTGCAGTCTTCGCGCGTCTCATTTCGCACCCGATGCAAGCCGTGCCCCCCAGCCCACGCCCCGTCGCCCGTCGCGATGACCCACAGGTCGTCTGGCTCGGGCCTCGCTCCTTCCACGGCCAGTCACCCGACACGTTCCCGGACGGCGAGTTCCCCGGTCAGGAAGCGGTGTTCACCCTGCCGGACACCCAGGTGCCCATGACGCTGTGCTGGTGTCCCCCCAGCACCAAGGGCGACGTCCCCGGCTTCTGGATCGCCAAGCACCCCGTCTCCCAACGCCAGTGGTCCGCCGTCATGGGGTCGAATCCGAGCAAAGCGAGCCACGGCGAAGACCTGCCGGTGGACTCGGTTTCATGGAAGGACGCCCAGGAGTTCTGCAGGAACACCTTCCTGCGCCTCCCGTCCGAGGCGGAGTGGGAACATGCCTGCCGGGCAGGAACCTCCACCGACTACGCCATCGGGGTCGGGACGGCCATCCATTCGCAGATCGCAAATTTCAATGGAAATGACCCCGAGGGCGGCACGCCACACGGGTTCAAGTGGCTCTATCGCGAACGAACGACGCCCGAGGGTTCGTTCCCCCCCAATGCCTGGGGCCTGCACGACATGCACGGGCAATTGTGGGAGTGGTGCGAGGATGAGACCGAATGGGGCCGCGGGATCCGCGGCGGCGGATGGAACTCACTCGGCTCGGGCGCCGCCGCCGGCCTCCGCTTCCTACCCGAAGCCCGGCCCTCTTTCCTCTCAAAAAAAATCTATCCCAGCCTCCGGGTCTCCCGCGTCGGCTTCCGACCTTGCCCCTGCTCCAGGATACCAGGGAAGGACGATGGAAAAGGCAAGAAGGCAGCGAGCGCGGCAGGTCCAGGAGGGAAAGGGTGGAGCCCGGCCGACGGACCTGCCAAGTGAGCGTCATAGGTCCACGGCACTGCGGAAGATTCTCAAAGCCCCCCATTCCGAAGCCCCCCATCGATTCAACCCGGCAAAATCACCTGATGACCATGTCCCATGCTTTTCTGGGTTCCTCGACGTTTCCGGGGGGGATCATTTGGGTTTCGCCGACGCCCCTCGTGGCGTGGAAGACAAGGGCCACCCCGCCCACGATCCGTCGGTTGGGCGCCCCAACGGGGCAGCCTCAAGGCAGCCCGGGGCAACGCCCCGGGTTTCTCCGACCCGAAAGCACAAGCCCTGAAGGGGCGATCCAAATTCGGAATCTGTTCACGAGCCATGGTTTGGGCCGCCCTTTCAGGGCTTGGCTGGGTTGTGGGTGGGCCAAACCCGGGGCGTTGCCCCGGGCTGGCTTGTGTCGCGCCGTTGGCGCTCCCGGGCCATGCAAGACATCGCAGGTTGGAGTTCACCCGGGGCGTTGCCCCGGGCTGGCGTGTGTCGCGCCGTTGGCGCTCCTGGGCCTTGCAAGACATCGCTGGTTGGGGTTCACCCGGGGCGTTACCCCGGGCTGGCATGGGCCGCGCCGTTGGCGCTCCCGGGGCCTGAAAGGCATCGCATGTTCGGGTCCATCGTGTGAAACCGTTGTTGGATTTGCATGGCCCACCTTCCTCTGTTGAACCCAACGAAGAATTCAAGGAACCCACACAACCCACCCCTGATGAAACCCCCAAGCAACGAATCGCTCACGGAGGCCCGGCGTCGCATCGCGGATTGTTTCCATGGCCGGGATAGACAAGGCCGGCTGATCCAGCGTCGGGACGCGTTGAACCTCGCAGGGTTGGGATTGACGGCGGAGGAGGTGGAGGAGCGTTTCGACCTTTGGCAACGAGGCCTTGAGAGCGTGGGCTTCGAGGACCTCGTCCACCTGCGCTATCTCGACCTGACGAGCAACCAATTGACGAGGCTTCCCCGGGGCACGGGTGGATTCCGCAAGCTCCGTTGGCTCGGGCTGAACTTCAATCGGTTGGGATCCATCGCCGACGAGGCGGGCGACTGGACGGATTTGGAGAAGCTGTACCTGAGGGGAAACAGCCTCGAGACCTTGCCCGAGGCGGTGGCGACCTGGACGCGCTTGGTCGAGGTGGACCTGACGGGAAATGAAAGCCTCAAGTCCTTGCCCCATGCATGGCTCGATGCCTTGGCCCAACGAAATGCCTCCCAGGACGGTGCGTCTCCCATCGTGGTGGAGTTGGCCGGGTCCGGTCTCGACTTGGAGTATCGACGACAGACGAAGTCCAAACTGACTCGGGACAATTTTCACGAGGGGCCGGTGCGGGAATGGCTGAGGAAACAGGAGCACACGCCAGACGAGTTCGTACGCCGCCATGACCCGTTCGTGCGCCGCCATGACCCTCCCCCCCACATTCTGTTGTTGCTCTATCAGTGGGGTGAAGAGACTACAGCCGACGCTTTGATATCCCTTTCGAGGAAGAATCAGGAGTGGCTTGTTTTACTCGAAGAACCCAAAGCTCTCTCCCAAAGGACATGGGACGAGCAAGAGCGACTTGCTATTGCCACCGAGGTCAAGCGTATCCAGGACGGCCGTGAACAGCTGGAGTTGGGCCATTCACTGTGGCGTTCATGGTACGTGTCGGGCCTCCGTCGTCAGAGAGAGAAAATCAAAGCACTAGGGGAGAAGATCAGGACAAGACTTCGCCGAGCACGATCCCCAGGCAGCGAATTGTCCGCTGCCCGTTCGGAGGATCCCCAAGCGGCCGAGGCGTCATCCAGCGACATGCAGAAGAGGAGAGACTCGCGCCGCAGTCTAGGTCCACGAGGCCAGGGTGCGACTGGGAAGGGCCTTGTGCCTTGAGTACGACGGAACCAGTCCTACAAACCTTGGCCAGGCGCATTCGGCAAGGGGAGGTGGTGTTCTTCGTGGGGGCGGGCTTCTCCATCGACAGCGAGAAGATGAGTTCCAAGGAGATCCTGTGGCGGCTGTGGATTCGACTGGAAGCGTTGTGCCATGTCGTGGATCAGCCCAAGGGTTCCTCAACCCTAGGAAAGAAAACATGGAGTCGTTTTCAGCAAACCTTCATGCGGCATTCCAAGCGGGAACCTCGCTTGATGAAGGGTTCCCCTCACTCCGGCGATGTGCCGGGTGAGATCGAGTGGATGGCGCCGAAGTATTACGAGATCAACGACTGGCTTTGCGATGCGTTTGGGAGCTTGGTTGTCAAGGCGTCGGGGAAAACGCAGGGCCGGGACATTCTAGGCAAGGCTTTGGAGCGTGAGGAAGAAACGCTGTTTACGACGGCGCGAGGCATCCCATTGAACCAGAGCCCGGAAAGGAAGCCATCGAGCTTGCCAGATTGGATGATGAAGGAAGCCCGCAAACTGGGCATGAAGCGGCCAACTCATGCGTCAGAAGTCCGAGCCTTGGGCAAGCTGGTGTTGATGGCGACGTTTGGATTCTTTGACGACCAGGTTTTGGCGGGCGTGTGCCACGGGTCGGATGAGGGTATTGAGCACGCTGAGGCGCTGGAAACGCATCGAATGGTCTCGAAGATGTATGACCGTCGGTTGTTGCCCCGGCATCACGTCCTGGCACGGCTCGCGCGGGAGGGCTTCTGCCCGACGTTGATCACGACGAACTTCGACATGCTCCTGGAGGGGGCCTTGAGGTTGTCCGGGCTGGAGGCCGAGCCCAAGGCCCACGTGGCACAGCGCAGCGGCGGCAGGGCCCTGGGGGCGTCATTGTCCTTGCAGATCCCCTATTACGACGTGATTTCGAGCCCGGTGGCCTTCTACCGCCGGGGCAAGGCATATCGGACGGCGACCTTGCTCAAGATCCACGGTTGCGCGGGACATGCCCGGGCGCTGGCGGGTGCCAAGGAGGGATGCCCCGATTGGGAGCAGCTCAAGGCGTATCTGCCGCAGGTCGTGTACACGTATCGCGAAATCCAAAACTGGCGGGCCGACCATTGGACGGCGGACCTGCTGCGGACCTTGCTCCGGACGCGCACCCTGGTGTTTGCGGGGTACAGCACGGCGGACCCGGTGATCCACGACACGTTTCGCAGCGTGTACGAGGAGATGGAGACCAAGTCGCGGGTCGTAGCGGGCGCGACGGCGGACCCAAGCAAGCCAGCAGCCCCGGCTTATTTCCTGGGATACTCGGATCAGGAGGAGTCGGCTGAGTTTCATGCCGAGCAGGTCCTGCGATCGGCGTCCAGGGCGGTGGGACAACCGGACCACGCCAGCAGCCATCGCCATTACATCCGGTTCGGCGGAAGGGGAAGGGACGCGAAGCGATGGAGCTTGGACGAGACGCTGGGGTTGGTGGCGCACCAGGTCTTTCGGGGACAACAGCGGGATGCGTTGGAGACGGAGCTGGCCGCTTTGGCAGCCCGGCTGATGGGCGGGCGCCAGCCGAAGGACAAGGTCGCCCGGGTCATCCAGAACTTCGATCACCTCATGAAGCAGGAAGGGAAGGCCCTTCCCTTTGGCAAGAAGGTGGATTCCCCAGGCCGTCGGAGCCTGGAACGAGCCTTGGCGTGGTCCCAGGGTTTTCATGCGTCCTTGCGACGTGAATGGGCCTTGGCCTTGGCGTTTGGACAGCACGAAGCCCGCGTTGGCAGGGCGACGGCCTTGATGGAGTCCATGCGGCATCCCCTGTGGTATTTTCCGGCGAGCGAGCGGCCGGCATGGACGGCGTGGAGCGCCGTGGTGGAACTGGCGCTGCGAAACATGGGGAAGGCGTTGCAGCGAGGGGGTGGCCAGGTCGAGGAAGTCCAACCCACGCACGACTTGCTGCCCACCGTCATGCTGCCCTTCCACGACCCTTCGTCCCACGGGACGAGCCGGGCGCGCATTCTGGCTCTGACGATCCAGTTGGGGGGCTTCGACCGCTTGGACAAGAAGCCGCGCGTGTCTGGCCAACCCAGCCTCCAGACGGTCTGGACCTTCGATGGCGACGCCCTTCCATGGCGTGTGCACCCCGCCGGGGAAGATGACGCCGGGCAACCCGGCGGGGGCAAACCCAAGGGCCGTCGTGCAACGGTCGCGGTGAATCGACGCCTCCAGCCGTCGGCACGCTGGATTTGGGGGTGGGCGTTGATGGACGGGGTCGAGGGCGACGGGCTTGGGTCGTTGCAGGAAGAGTTGGGGATCCAGGGATAGGCGAAGGGC
>CAIRNV010000297.1 GCA_903880005.1 uncultured Verrucomicrobiota bacterium
CACGTGTGCGTCGGGGATGATTGCACCGTGGGCGAGGGCACGCGGTTGCATCCGCACGTGACGCTGTACCAGAGGACCCACCTGGGGCGCCGGGTCCGGATTCATGCCGGGACCGTGGTGGGGGCGGACGGGTTTGGGTACGTGCTGGACGGCGGGGAGCACCGGAAGGTTCCCCAGGTGGGGCAGGTGGTGGTGCACGACGACGTCGAGATTGGCTCCAACACGACGATCGACCGCGCGGCGCTGGGCGCGACGGTGATCGGGCGCGGCACCAAGATCGACAACCTGGTCCAGGTCGCCCACAACGTCGCCATTGGCGAGCACACGATCATCGTGGCGCAGGTGGGCATCGCGGGGTCCACGCGGTTGGGCGACTACGTGACGGTGGCCGGGCAGGTCGGGATCGCCGGGCATCTGCGCATTGGCGACCGGGTCCTGTTGGCGGCGCAATCCGGCGTGATGCATCACATCCCGGAGGGGCAGAAGTGGATGGGGTCGCCGGCGCAGCCGGACCGCGTGACGAAGCGGCAATTGCTGGCGATCGAGCGCCTGCCCGAGTTGCTGCGGCGGGTGCAGGAATTGGAGCGCCAGGTGGAGGCCTTGCGCGGTGCCTCCCCAGACCCCAACCCCGCCCAGGACGCCCCATGACATCATGGAACCCCTTCCCGTGGCGGGCGTGGGCGATCGCGTGGGCATTGGTCTGCCATGCCGTGCTCGCCGCCCCTCGCGCGGCGCGGTTGCCGAACATCGTGGTGGTGTTTTGCGACGACTTGGGCTGGGGCGACCTGGGATGCCAGGGGGCGCAAGGAATCCGGACGCCGCACTTGGACCGCATGGCGCGGGAAGGCACGCGGTTCACGCGGTTCTACGTCGCGCAGGCGGTGTGCTCGGCTTCCCGGACGGCCCTGCTGACGGGTTGCTACCCGAACCGCGTCGGCATCCATGGCGCGTTGGGGCCCAAGCAGCCCATCGGCTTGCACCCGGACGAGACCACGCTTGCGGAGGTGTTGAAGGGTCGGGGGTATGCGACGGCGATCGTGGGCAAGTGGCACCTTGGCCGGCCAGCGCCGCTGCTGCCCACGCGGCAGGGCTTCGACGAATACCTTGGGCTCCCGTACTCGAATGACATGTGGCCCAGCCACCCGACGGCTCCGAGGAACACCTACCCGCCGTTGCCGCTCATGGACGGCGAGCGCGTGATCGAGGAGATGCCGGACCAGTCTCGGCTGACGCGGCGTTATACGGACCGGGCGGTGGACTTCATCCGGAGGAACGCCTCTCGCCCGTTCTTCCTCTACCTGGCGCATTCCATGCCGCACGTGCCCTTGTTTGCGGGCAAGGACTTCAAGGGACGCTCGGGCCGGGGGACGTTCGGGGACGTGATCGAGGAGATCGACGCCTCGGTGGGGGCGGTCCTCGGGGAGCTGCGTCGGCAGGGAATCGACCAAGAGACCTTGGTCGTCTTCACGTCGGACAACGGGCCATGGCTCAGCTACGGCAACCACGCGGGCTCGGCGGGGCCTTTTCGCGAGGGCAAGGGCACCAGCTTCGAGGGTGGCATCCGGGTGCCATGCATCGTTCGTTGGCCCGGGCGGATTCCGGCGGGCCGGGTGACCGACGATCCATGGATGACGATCGACGTGCTTCCGACGGTCGCGGGGTTGGTGGGCGCGCCATTGCATGGGCGCAAGATCGATGGCCGGGATGTCTGGCCGTTGATCGAGGGCCGGGCCGGGGCGAGCAACCCGCATCCGGCGTACTTCATCTACTACAACGTGGGTGAGTTGCAGGCCGTGATCGCGGGGCGCTGGAAGCTGTTCCTGCCGCATCGGTCGCAGACCCTGGGCGGGAGGAGCGGGGGAACGAACGGGGTCCCGGCGTCCTACCGGCCGATGCGGGTGGGGCTGGAGCTGTATGACCTTGGGTCGGATCCGGGGGAGTCGCGGGACGTGTCGGGGGCGAACCCCGGGGTGGTTCGGGAGATGCTCCGGCACGCGGAGGCGGCGCGTGGCGACCTGGGGGATGCGTTGACGGGGCGGGTGGGAGTGGGGACAAGGCCCGTGGGCCGGGCGGATTGAGGGGCTTAGCCGGAACGATTCCGTTGGGAGGGAAGTGATTGCGAAGCAGATGCTTGCGCAAGCCGAGGAGTGAGCGAGGCGCGGGCCGGTACGAGGCCCGTGAAAAGTGAACGACGAAGGATTTGCGCAAGCAGATCGAGCAAGCACGACCGATCCAACGGAATCGTTACGGCTTCGGCGCGGCTGGGCTGCGGGCGGCAGCCGGAGTTTTGCTTTGCTAGGGCTGGCGGAATGGTCGCAGCCTCCGGCCTCCACCTTATGCAACAACCCTTGCACGTGAAGGAGGCGCCTGCCGTGGGTCGGCTGCCTTGGATAGCGGGCCTCATCGCCCTGGTGCTGTATGGGCTGACGGCGAGCCATTGGCTCACCGTTCAAAGCGCGACTGTGACGGCCCAGGTGGCGGGTTGGGGCGGGGATTTCCCCGCGAACGCACCACTGCTTTGGCTGGTGACCCGGCCGTTGCTGGCGCTGCCTTCGGGGGCCTGGCCCTTGGCCACGAACATCCTGACCGTGCTGCTGGCGGGCGGGGTGGCGTGGACGTTGGCGCGTTGCGTGCAATTGCTGCCCCAGGACCATACCCACGCCCAGCGCATCCGCGGGTACGGCGAAGGCCGGCGATTGTCGGGCCGATGGGCGTGGGTGCCGCCGACGCTGGCATGCGGGATGTTTCTGCCGCAACTGACGGCCTGGGAGCACGGGACGTCGATGACGGGCGAGATGCTGAACCTGTTGGTGTTCGCGCATGCGGTCCGATGCCTGATGGAGTTTCATGCGGGGCGACGGTATCGGTGGCTGGACGGGCTGGCGTTGACGGTGGGCGTGGGGATGTCGAGCAACTGGGCGATGGTGGGATTTCTTCCGTTCCTGGCTGGGGCGTTTCTCTGGATCGGGGGCTACGAGGTGTTCCGTGCCAGGCTGCTGGGGCGCCTTGCTGGGTTGTGGGCGGCGGGTCTCCTCTTGTATCTGCTGCCGGCTGCCGTGGCCTCGGGACGAGGCGGGTTGCCGGAGCCGTTCGGGGAGGCGCTATGGGCCGTGATTGCGACGCAGAAGGAGTATCTGGCGGGGCTGCCAAAGCCCCGTTTCATCCTGCTGGCCTCGGTGATGTTGGCGCCGTTGGTGGTGGGTGGCTTCAAGGGAACGAACCCCACGGGATCCCAGGCGGAGCGCGTGGCGACGTCGGTGGCCATGCTCGTGCTGCGGGTGGCGTGGTTGGGCGGGAACGTCTGGATGGTCTTCGACGGCCCGTTCAGCCCGCGCCAGCTCGTCACGGCGAACGCCGAGGCGGCGCAACTGCCGATGCTGACATTTCACTTCGGCGCGGCCCTGTCCGTGGCGCAGCTTGCCGGGTACTTCCTGGTGACGGGGCTTGAGAAGGCCTCGCCGCAATGGGCGCCCATCGACAGCACCGGCGGCCCCGTGCACCGGTCCCTTGCCGGCCTGGTCATTGCCGCCGCCGTCGCCGTCCCCGCCGCCTTGGTCGTCCGCAACCTGCCCGCCGCGCGCGTCCAAAACGGCCCGGTGCTGTCGTTGCTGGCCGATTCCCTCGTCCAAGGCCTGCCGAAGGAACCGTGCATCGTCATCACGGAAAACCCGCTGGTTTATATTCTGGTCCATGCCCACCTCGGCCGCATCGGCAAGGACGACACGCACCTGATCATCGATGCGCGGCGCATGCCGGAGGCGGGTTACCGAAGGCTCCTGGCGCAGCTTCACGGCAAGAAGTGGGAACGCCTCGACGCGCTGGCCAAGGCCAAGGAAAACATCGCGGGTGAATTCATGGGCATGGTCATCCCGGCCGCCCAGGCAGGGCGCGCGTTTTCGGCGACCTACTTCGTCTCCTTCCTCACGGAGACGCATCACCTGTACCCGGCCGGCGCGATCTTCCGGCTCGTTCCCTATGTCCCGGGGGTGGTGGAGGCACCCCGGTTGACGGCGTCCGAGGGAGACGCCGTGGCCCGGTTCTGGGACGGGGCCGCGAAGGCCTTGGCGCCGCTGATGGCGACGGAAGGCGGAGACCGGCCCATGGGGCTGGCGTTTGCCGCGTCGTACCTTGGCCGCGCCGCCACGGCCCAAGGGTTCATGCTGCAACGATCTGGCATGCTCGACCCGGCCGGGAAGGTGTTCGCCTTGGCCCGCAAGCTTGCCCCGGACAACGTCAGCGCGCAGGTCAACCTGGCCGTCAACGAGCACCTGCGACGCTCGGAGCCCATCCCGGCAGTCGTGCGCAAGCCCATCGAGACCTACACGGCCGGCATCGTCGAGATGTTCGGGCCCGCCGATGAACCGCGGCACTTGGAAGCCTTGGGCGACGCCGCGCTCGGCCTCGACGAACCCCTCGTCCGGACCGCCGCCAACGCTTTCACGCGCGCCCGCGAACTGGATCCCAACAGCCTGGATGCTGCCATTGGCTATGCCCGCACCTGCGTGGCCGCCAACGAGCCCAAGCTGGCCTTGGAGGCCGTTTCCAAGGCATCCGCCCTCGCCGCCGCCGGCAAGCCCACCCAGGCCCAATCCAGCCACCTCGCCCGGGCCGAGGCCAACGCCCACCTCCGAAACGGCGATGTCCCCAGGGCGGAGCAGGTCATCCTCGCTGCCCTGCAACGGTTTCCGGACGACCTGCCTCTGCTCGACACGATGACCTTCCTCCACGTCCAGGCCGGCACCGCCGCCAAGGCCCTGCCCTTCATCGACCGCCTCGCCAAGCTCAAGCCCAACGACGACGCCATCCTCCAACGCCGGGGTCACATCCTCGTCCAGGCCGGGCAATACGACGCCGCCGTCACCGTCCTCGACTCGGTTCTGTCGCGGCAGTTCGATGACAAGACGTCACGCATGAACCGCGGCACCGCCCACCTCCTGGGCGGGCGACCGGCGAAGGCCGCCGAGGATTTCGAGACCGTCCTCCGTCGCGACCCCAAGGCCGTTGATGCGATCCTCGGCCTCGCCGAGGCCTGCCTCGCGCGCAAGGACAAGCCCTCGGCGCTCCGCCACTTCGACTCCGCCATTGCCTTGCTCGACACGGCCATGCCCTTGCGATCGAACCTCGTCGCGCGCGTCGCCGCCCTGCGCGCCGCGCCATGACCCCGGGCTGGCGCGTCACCCACGTCATCACCCGCCTCGTCCTCGGCGGAGCCCAGGAAAACACCGTCGCCTCCGTCCTCGGCCTCCGGCAGGTGCCGGGCCTCGACGTGGACTTGGTGGCCGGCCCAACCGTCGGCGCGGAAGGCTCGATCGAGTCGAGCGTCGCGTCCGTCCCGGGCTGCCTCACGCTCGTGCCCAGCTTGGTGCGGCCCGTGCATCCGTGGCTCGACCTTTTGGCCCATGCGCGCCTGGTCCGCATCTTTCGGCAACGACGCCCCCACATCGTCCACACCCATTCTGGCAAGGCGGGCATCCTCGGGCGCCTCGCCGCTCGTCGCGCCCGCGTCCCCATCGTCATCCACACCATCCACGGGCCGTCCTTCGGGCCCTTCCAAGGTCGCCTCGCCAACCTGGCTTTCCTCTCTGCTGAACGCCTGGTGGGACGCCACACCCATCACTTTGTGTCGGTCGCCCATGCCATGACGCGGCAATACTTGGCGGCCGGAATTGGAAGCCCAGGCCAGTACTCGTGCATCCGAAGCGGGTTCGACCTTGCTCCGTTCCTGCAAGCCCGGCCCAAGCCCGAGCTGGCAAGGAAGCTGGGGCTGCGGCCGGGCGACTTCGTCATCGGCAAGGTGGCGCGGCTGTTCCGCCTGAAGGGACATGACGAGTTGTTCGCCGCGCTCCCC
>CAIRNV010000298.1 GCA_903880005.1 uncultured Verrucomicrobiota bacterium
CCGACGGAGGCGCAGGGCCCCTCGACGAACACGGTGAGCGTGTCGGTGAGCGACGGGATCGCGACGGTGACGAACAGCTTCGTGGTGGTGGTGCGGGAGGTGAACGCGTTGCCGACGCTGCCGGGCGCGACGAACGCGACGTTGACCGCGACGGTTGCCTACGTAAGGAACCTTGGGGCCAGCGACTCCGACGTTCCCGCGCAATCCTTGACGCTCAGCCTCCTGCAAGGCCCGACGGGCTTGCTGGTGACGAACGGGGTGCTGGCGTGGACGCCCACGCAGTTGCAGGCCTCGACCACCAATACCGTGCGAGTGTCCGTGAGTGACGGCGTGGGCGCGGTCACCAACAGCTTCACCTTGATCGTCACCGCGCTCAGTGGCGGCGGCGCGAGCGTGAGCTCGGTCGGCGGGGCCCAGCTCGCCAGCGCGATGGCGCCCGGGGAGGATGCCGCCCGCAGGATCCTGGTGCGGCGGCTGGAGGCCTCCGAGGACTCAATGGAGGTCCTGTGGATGGAGGGCCATGGAACGTTGGAGGAGGCGCCCACGCCTGAAGGTCCTTGGGTGCCTGTCGGTGCAACCGGCGGATTGCATCGCGTTCGCCTCGAGGGCGAGGCGAGGTACTTCAGGGTGCGATGGTAGGCGGGTTGGCGAAGGAAAGCGCCTCGTCGAGCCATTCGTCCGTGCGCAGGACGGAGGCGCGCATGCGACGGGCCTTGGCCTGCGCGTTGCGTTGCGCGAGCGATGTGGCGGCGGAGACGAGTTGGCCGGAGCCGGGCAACCCGCGGGCCGCGGCGTCCAGCAACGAACGCCGCGCCAGGGAGGGAAGGTGCCGTTGGAAGAGGTCGTCCTCGGTGCTCAGGATGGCGACGGCGCTGCCGGGGTCCCCTTGCCGGGCGCTCCGGCCGAAGAGCTGGCGGTCCACCCGGCGGGACTCGTGGCGTTCCGTGGCGATGACGTGAAGGCCGCCCCGCGCGGCGACGCCGTCGCCAAGGCGGATGTCGGTGCCACGCCCGGCCATGTTGGTGGCGATGGTGACGCGCCCCGGCTCGCCGGCCATGGCGACGACGCGGGCCTCCTCCTGGTGGCGGACGGCGTTCAGGATTTGGAAGGGAACGCCCGAGCCGGCGAGGTGGGACGCCAGGGTCTCGCTGGCTTCGACGCTGCGCGTGCCCACGAGCACGGGCCGTCCTTGATGGTGGACGCGTTGGATTTCCCGGACGACCGCGAGCCAGCGGTCGTGGGCCGTGGGGAGCACTTGGTCGGGTGATTCCTCGCGAAGGCAGGGGCGATGCAAGGGGATGCGGACGACCGGGAGGGAGTACACCTGCCACAGCTCGGCGGCGGCCTCCATGGCGGTGCCGGTCATGCCGGACAGATGGGCATAGAGACGGAAGAAGCGTTGGAAGCTGATGCGGGCGAGGGTGTCGGTGGGGTCGGTGATGGGGAGGCCTTCCTTGGCCTCGATGGCTTGGTGGACGCCTTGGCGCCATGTGCGCTGGGGCATCTGGCGGCCGGTGAACTCGTCCACGATGACGATCTTGCCATCGACGACGACGTATTGCCGGCCGGGCAGGTAGAACTCGCGGGCCATGAGGGCATGGCGGACGAGTTCGGACGACCGCTGGAGCCCCCGCCAGAGGGGCGGGAGATCGGCGGCGACGGCGAGCAGGCGGGCCTCGCCGGCCGGGGTCAGCTCGACCTCGCGGTGTTTCTTGTCCACGCGATAGTCGGCATCGGCCGCGAGCGGGGCGGCGATTCGTTGGGCCAGCTCGACGACCTCGCGAAGGGCGGCGTTGGGGCGTGGGGCGGAAAGAATGAGCGGGGTGACGGCCTCGTCGATGAGGATGGAATCGGCCTCGTCGATGATGGCGCTGTGGAGGCCGCGTTGGACGGGGTCATGCCCGCGGCGGCCGCCATGGAGGATGCTTCGGGCAAGATGCCCGCCGGCACTGGCGTCCGGGGTTGGCTTGATGCGGTCGCGGAGAAAGTCGGCGGTGATCTCCTTGCTGGTCCCGTACGTGATGTCGCGGTCGTAGGCGAGGCGGCGGTCGTCGGGGGGCATGGGCGCGACGACATGGCCATGGGTGAGGTGACAGAATCCGAAGAGTGGTCC
>CAIRNV010000299.1 GCA_903880005.1 uncultured Verrucomicrobiota bacterium
ATCCCAAGGCTGCCCTGGGCCAGCGTTTCGTGCCGTGGTTCATGGCGTGGGCGGCGGGCGTGATGCTTGCGGTGTCGGCCACGGCGCAGACCAACGACAGCTTGGACTATGGCGACGCCCCGATGCCTTATCCGACGCTCAAGCAATCCAATGGAGCCTCCCATGTCATTAAGGCACCCGTGTACCTGGGGCAGGGGGTGGATGCCGAGGGCGACGGCCAGCCCGGCGTGAACGCCACGGGCGACGACCTCTCGCCTGCGGGAGCCAAGAGTGACGAGGATGGGGTCCAGATCCTCGAGCCCTTGGTTCCAGGCAACACGATCAAGGTGAGCGTGGTGGCGGGCAGCAAGGGTCTCCTGTTTGCATGGATCGACTTCAACCTCGATGGCGACTGGGCGGACCCCGGCGAGCAAATCTTCAAGGGCTTGGGCCTCGTTGCCGGGAGCAACACCGCCTCCTTTGCCGTGCCGGCCACGAGCAAGTTCGGGAGCACGTATGCCCGCTTTCGTTTCACCACCAGCGCCGACGCCTCCTTTGCAGGGGCGCTGCCCGACGGCGAGGTGGAGGATTATCGGGTTGAGATCGTCAAGGATTCGCCCAAGGCAGACTTCGGGGATGCCCCGGCCAAGTATCTCACCACCCTGGCGAACAACGGGGCTTGGCACCTCCTGTCCCCCGGCTTTGCACTGGGGGCCTTGGCGGACGGCGAGGCGGACGGCCAACCCGCGTTGGATGGCTTGGGGGATGACAACAACCCGGTCACCGCCGACGACGAGGATGGCATCGTCTTCCTTGAGCCCATCGTCCCCGGGAGCACCGTCAAGGTGCGCGTCAACTGCTCCGTTCCCGCCAGCAAGGTCGGCGGTGCCCTTGTGGATGCGTGGATTGACTTCAACGCCAACCAAAGCTGGGGGGATGCCGGGGAGCAGGTCATGGTTTCGGTGCCGGTGGTGGACGGCATCAACGACGTGAGCATCCAGGTGCCCTCGGATGCCGTGTTGGGCGCCACCTTTGCCCGGTTCCGAATCAGCACCCAGGGCAAGCTGGCCCCGGGCGGCGGCAGCGAGGACGGCGAGGTGGAGGACTACATGGTCACGGTGCAATCCAAGCCCGAGGGCCTGGACTTCGGCGACGCCCCCGGGAAATACCCGACGCTCCTGGCCAACAATGGTGCGCGCCACGTGATGCTTCCCGGCTTCTACATGGGCGGCAGGGTGGACGGCGAACCGGATGGGCAGCCGACGTTGGATGCGCTGGGGGATGACAACAACCCGACCCAAATGGACGACGAGGACGGCGTCGTGTTCGTCGGCGGATGGGTGGCGGGGCAGGTGGCCAAGGTTCGCGTGTCGTGCGTCATCCCGGCCGGCACGGTGACCTCGGGCGCCTTCGTGGATGCGTGGGTGGACTTCAACGGCAACGAGAGCTGGGCGGACCCGGGCGAGAATGTGCTGGTCTCGGTGCCGGTCGTCTCCGGGGCCAACGAGTTCACCTTCACGGTGCCAGCAAGCGCGAAGGCAGGGGCAACCTACGCGCGGTTCCGCCTGAGCCGAAAGGGCAAGCTGGGCATTGGCGGCGTGGCCGAGGACGGGGAGGTCGAGGATTACCAGGTGGGGATCGAGTCCGTGCCGGTGACCATGGATTTCGGGGATGCGCCGGGGAAGTACCCGACGCTCCTGGCCAATGACGGGGCGCGGCACGTGGTGCTCCAGGGCTTCTCGTTGGGCGCAGCCGTGGATCGCGAGGCGGATGGGCAGCCGGACCTGTCTGCGTTGGGCGACGACAGCAACCCGGTGATTGCGGACGACGAGGACGGGGTGGCGTTCTCGACGGGCTTGGTTGCGGGGCAACTGGCGACCATCCGGGTTGTTTGCGCCATTCCCTCGACGACGACGACCGCGATGTCGGCCTTCCTGGATGCGTGGGTGGACTTCAATGGAAACCAAAGCTGGGGTGACGCCGGGGAGCAGATCTTCACAGCCATGCCCCTCGTGGCGGGAGCCAACGTGCTGACCTTCACGGTGCCGGCGACGGCGACGCCGGGCGTGACGTTTGCAAGGTTCCGGCTCAGCACAAAGGGCCGCCTGACTCCCGGTGGCTTGGCGGAATCGGGCGAGGTGGAGGACTATCAGGTTGGGATTGATAGCGGGACCCGTTTGCTGGACTTCGGCGACGCCCCGACGCGCTATCCGACGCTGCTGGCGAGCGACGGTGCCCGACATGTGTATGACCAAGCCTATCAACTCGGCCCGACGATCGACTTGGAGCCGGACGGGCAGCCCGAGGCGGCGTCGTTGGGTGACGACAAGAACCCCGACCGGCTGGACGACGAGGACGGGGTCACGTTCCTGACGCCGTTGGTGCCCGGGCGCGACGCGGTGGTTCGCGTGACCACGCCGTCGAAGGGGGCGTTCCTCAACGCCTGGATCGACTTTGGACAGGACGGCAGTTGGGCGGAGGCGGGAGACCAGGTCGTCACGGCCTACCCCGGGATGTCCGGCGTCAATGACATCGCCATCGTCATCCCGGCCAACGCCAATCTCGGGGGGACGTTCTCGCGATGGCGACTCAGCAGTGTCGCGCGCCTGGACTTCAAGGGTTCGGCCATCAATGGCGAGGTCGAGGATCACACGGTTCGCATCATCCCCAATGCCGAGCGATGCGACCTGACGTGCGACGGGACGGACTTTTGGCTGACCTTCCCCGGCAACTACGCGCCGGACCCCGACAACCCGCCCGTGGTGAGCCTTTCCATCCAAGGCCCGCCGGGAACCGTCGTGAAGGTGTCCCAGCCTGGGACGGGCTTCGCCGCCAACCATGTGATCCCGGCCTCGGGCGACCTCCTCGCCGCGCTGCCCCCGTCCGCCGAGTTGGGGGAACTCAACGACGTGGTGGCCCCCTTGGGCGTGCGCGTCCAGTCCAGCGCCGAGATCGCCGTGGCGGGCCTGAACCACGCCCGGTATTCCACGGACAGCTACCGCGCCTTGCACGCCGACGTTCTCGGGCGCGACTAC
>CAIRNV010000300.1 GCA_903880005.1 uncultured Verrucomicrobiota bacterium
GAGATCGGTCTCGATCTGGACGCGGGCTGGATGTCCGTGGTGGGTGCTTCGGGCGCGGAACTAGGGGTGCGTCTTCAGGGTCGTGGCAAGGACGCCGAGAATGCGTTGCGTGAAGTTCTCCGGCGTGGGTCGGATGTCCTTTCGCAGGCATGGCCCTTGCTGAACGAAGGCTTTGGCAAGGACTTGGAGCGATTGGGTGACGTGGTGTTCGCCGGGGCCGCCGAACCGGGCGGCGATGAGCGTGATCCCGACGAGGTTCATGCGACGTGGTTGGAAAACGTGGCACGGGCCGACTTGCTGGAGAGCGCGTTGAACCTTCGCCAGACCTTCGACGCATGGACGCCGCCGTCGAATGACATCCTTGGGCGGATCCAGTTCACCGTGGATTCGGGCGAGTTGGAGGAGGCGCGTCGGAAGGCGATCCAGGCGCGGGACGATGCCCGGCTGTGGTTGTCCAAGCACCTTCAATCGACGAGGCAGGGGTCCGTGGCGGGGCGCGGCGGAAGTCGAACGGCGTCGCAAGACCTCGCCTTGATGGAACAGGTTGTGGCCAGTCTTGAGCAGGCGACGGCATCGGACGGCACGGAGCCGTTTGGGGACATGCTGACCCTGGAGGACTGGAGGGCGATCCTGGAGGCATGGCGGAGTGGCGAGGCCCTTGTGGTGAACGGGGGGAACGCGGGCAAGGAGCCGGGCTGGACCCGCCCGCTGGTGGATCGGTGGCGGACCTGGAGGCAGATGGAGGCATGGCGAAGCCCATGGGTGGCGAAGGCCGGGGCCACGGACTGGGTGGACATCTTCATGACGCGGCTCTCGGACTTGGTGCGCGCGTTGCGAGAGAGGGGGAGGGTGAAGGCGGAGGATGCCACGCGATTCAAGGCCATCACCGGGAAGCTGCCCGAGGCGTTGCAGGAGTTGGTCGAGTTGATGACGCCGGCATCGTGGGCGTATGAGCGGATGGACGTGAACGTGGGCCTGGATGAGAAGGACGTGGAGGCGTCGGTCTTCAAGATGAAGGCGCGGGGCATGGAGTTGGAGGAGGTCCTCAACACGGCGGAAAAGAACGCCGTGGCCTTGGCCATGCACTTGCTATGCGCGCCCAAGGCATTGAACCCGTTCCGGATGACGTTCCTGGACGACCCGTTCCAGAACATGGACGAGCTGACGGTGACGATCACGGCGCGGGCGTTGGCGAGGTTGCTGCGGTTGATGGGGAGCATGGATCCGTACCAAGGCTGGGAGCTGGTGCTGTTGCTTCACGGGGCGGATGACTGCGAGCGGGTGGTGCAGGAGGTGCCGTCCGCGCTGTATCGAATCCCATGGGGTTCCCCGGCCGTGGGGTCGGGGTCGGTGCCGGATCAGAGGATCGAACATCTCGGCGACGCGGATTCGGCCGGCGGCGAGTTGTTCGATTTTGAGAAGTTTATAGGGATGAAGCCAACGCGGTGAAAGGGGCGAAGGGCTCCGACTGCGCGCCAGCCCCGGGGCAGGGGCTGAAGAAGGTTCACAGGGCAAGGGGAGGGCCGTCACATCGAGGCAGACCCGGAACCGGCACCCACCGGCTTGGACCCATCCGTGTCATCCGTGCGATCCGTGGTTTCTCCGGCAGGAGCCCAGAGCCGGATCGATTCAGTTGGATCGGTCGTGCTTGCTCGACCTGCTTGCGCAACTCCTTCGTCGTTCGCTCGTTACGGGCCTCGTCCCGGCCCGCGCCTCGCTCAC
>CAIRNV010000301.1 GCA_903880005.1 uncultured Verrucomicrobiota bacterium
CACCTCGCACCTCGCACCTCGCACCTCGCACCTCGCACCTCGCACCTCGCACCTCGCACCTCGCACCTCGCACCTCGCACCTCGCACCTCGCACCTCGCACCTCGCGCGGCGGGGAATGAAGCGAAATGTCAAAGGTTTAGATGTGACCCCATTGCCTGGGTGTTCGTGCTTTCGCGGCGGGGGGTGGGTCCGTAGCATGGATTTCACGAGACGCGCCATGAGCATTGACACGACGACAGCACGGGACGGGCAGCCATTGCAGAGCCTTGATGAATGGGAGGACTTCGTTAAGGGCCGCTACTCGCAGCCAGGCAAGACGGCGGAGGAATGCGACCAGGCCCGCAAACCCAGCGTCGGCCACGACCCGGAAAAGAAGCAGTCGGAGTTCAGGAACTACGAGGCGGACGCCCGGCCGACGGTCCGGGAGTTTTACCGGCTGAACCACACCCACCAAACCCATGAGTTCTCGCTGGCCAAGCGCCGGGAGTTCCTCGGGTTGAATCGCATGAAGATGGGGGTCTGGGAGGCGGCGGAATACCTCAACCAACTCGTGGACGACTCCGACCCGGACACGGACATGTCGCAGTTGGAGCACCTGTTGCAGACGGCCGAGCAATTGCGCCGGGACGGCAAGCCGCGCTGGATGGTGCTGACGGGCTTCGTGCATGACCTGGGCAAGATCCTGTGCCTGTGGGGCGAGCCGCAGTGGGCCGTCGTGGGCGACACCTTCCCCACGGGCTGCGCTTATTCCCCGAAGATCGTCTTCCCGGGCTTCTTCGAGGCGAATCCCGACTCCCGCGACCCGCGCTACCAAACGCGCAACGGCGTGTACGAGGAGGGCTGCGGCCTGGACAAGGTCGCGTTGTCCTGGGGGCACGACGAGTACATCTACCACGTCTGCAAGGACTACCTGCCCATCGAGGGGCTCTACATGCTGCGCTATCACTCGTTCTACCCGTGGCATCGGGAGAACCAGTACGATCACCTCTGCAACGACGACGACCGGCGGTTGCTCGCGGCCGTGCGGGACTTCAATCCCTACGACCTCTACACCAAGAGCCATTCCAAGCCCGATGCCGTGGCGTTGCGCCCCTACTACGAGGACCTGATCCGGGAGTATTTCCCGGAGAAGATCCGCTGGTGAGGCGCGCGGGGTTCCAACGGCGACGGTCACCTCTTTGACGCGGGCCTGCGTCGGCCCCGAAGGTCGGCGGCATGTTCCAGGCGACCGACGACGGCTTCTACCAACAAAGGCTCCAGGCGTGGCGTGGCGGGTCGGCGCTGCGGGATGAGGCCCGTCCACCGGAGCATTGGTTGCAGCACCTCTGGCGGCACCAACGGCTGTTGCGCGAGGGGTTGAGGTTGTCGGATGGGCGCTCGGTGCAGGTCTTGCACCCGGGCTTTTGGAACCGCGGGCCCGGCCCGGACTTCCGTGGTGCCATCCTGCGCTTCGACGATGGCCCGCCGGTGCAGGGGGACGTCGAGATCGACGTTGAGGCGTCCGGTTGGATCGCGCATGGGCATGACCGGAACCCGGCGTTTCGCGGGGTGGTGTTGCATGTCGTGTGGGAGCGACCGACGGGCCCGTCGGCGTTGCCCACGTGGACGATGCAGGACGGATTGGAGGCCCCGTTGCGCGAGCTGGCGCCGTGGCTGGAGGGGGAGGCGCCGGGCCTGATCCCGGCGAATGTCCGCGGCGGATGCTGCGCGCCGCTCCGAAGGCTGGGGAAGGCCGGGCTGGAGTCCTTGCTGTTGCAGGCGGCGCGCCATCGACTGGATCGAAAGGCGGGGGAGCTGACCCATCGGGCGAGGCATCGCGGATGGGAGGGCGCGCTCTGGGAGGGCTTGGTCGGGGCGTTGGGCTACCGACACAACACGTGGCCGCTTCGGTGCCTGGCCGAGTGGGTGTCCCCGGAGCGGGAATCGATGGATGTGTTGGGGGCGCAGGCGTGCTTGTTCGGGCTTTCGGGCCTGCTTCCCGCCCAGCCCGAGGGCCCCAACGCTGGGCACCTGCGCGCGATGTGGGACCGGTGGTGGCGCGAGGCCGGGCGATGGCCCTCGGGTGGTCTCCCGCGCGAGGCATGGCGACTGGCGGGGCTTCGGCCGGCGAACCACCCGGAGCGTCGCGTGGCCATGGCGGGGCATTGGCTGGCGTCGGGTCCGCGCGGCGCGGCGATGGTTGAGGCGATCCTTGGGGCATGCGACACGAGCGACGCCCTGGAGCGGGTCGCCCGGGCGTTGCAGCCGTCCGAGGATGCATTCTGGGAGACGCACTGGACGCTGGGGTCGATGACGTCGCGGACGTCGCCGTTGCTGGGCCGGCCGCGGCAGGTGGACCTGGTGGTCAACGTGGTCCTGCCATGGCTGTGGGCGCGCGCCTCCTCCGTGGCGGGCCCGGCCCGCGACGTCCGGGGCTTGGTGTGGAGCCGTTTCTGCGAATGGCCCGCCGGCGAGGACAACGCGGTGCTGAAGACGGCGCGGATGCGATTGTTGGGAGGGGAGCGCCGGGTCCTTCCGCGGACGGCGGCCATGCAGCAGGGGTTCCTGCAGGTGGCGGCGGACTTCTGTGATGCGTCGAATGCGCTGTGCGAGGGCTGCGGCTTTCCGGCCTTGGTGGAGGCCTGGGACCGGCGGACGACGTAGCGTTTTGGCGGCTTGGCGGAGGGAAATCCCCGCTTCATGCAAAACGGAACCAGCGCATGGAACGCCTGGTTTTTGATCACGCCAAGACGCCAAGACGCGAAGCGGGAGCCGTGCCTTGAAGGGTGATGGTTGCGAGAATCCGGGACGCGGCTGCCCCATGGCCGCTGCCGCCTTGCTTGGGGCGTCGGGGCGCGTCAGTTGCCGAAGGGCGCCTTGGAAAAGAGGGAGACGGACAGCGTGTGGTTGTGCTCCCAGACGTGGCCGCCGCGGCGTTGGAGGGTTTGCTCCATGAAGCCGACATCAAGCCGGACATGCTTCGAGAGGTTTCGCCCGAGGGCGATGGTGGCGCGGTTTTGGTCGAAGTCGTTGCGCAGGACGTTGTCGCCGAAGTTGACGAAGGCCTCGTCCCACAGGGCGAGGTACCAGTTCTTGTCGCGGGTCAGCGGGATGGTGGTGCGCAGCATGTAGCGGACGCGGTTCTCGTACCGGTAGTCGGCGACGTCCCAGCTTTCGCCCACCTTGTGCATTTGGCCGATCCAACGCTGCTCGAGGCGGAGGCGATGCATCCAGGTGAGGCCGAAGGCGGGGTGCGTGGTGGCCACCTGCTCCCAGGCGGCGTGGACGGGGTAGTCGTGGGCGATGGGGAACTCGCCGTAGGCGAACTGCTCGATGAAGCAGTAGCCGCCGGACAAGGTGACGCTGGGGTTGAGGGTGTAGTTGATGCCGGGCCGGATGAGGATTTGCTGCCAGGTGTCGCCCATCTGCGCGAGGCGGGCCTGGCCTTCGAGGTGGATGCCCCATCGGTTGGTGCCGATGGGATGATCGCCGAAGTAGCTGACCCACATGTTGGCGTTCTCGCTGATTTCGGCGCCTTGGGCGGCGGTCCAGGCGCAGGCGGCCGCGAGGGCGAGGGCGGCGCGGGATGCGAGGGCCGGGAGGTTGCGTGATGCGTGCATGGGATGGGTGGATGGATGCCGGGTCGTGTGCGTTTCGCCGGGGATAGGGGGTGGTCATCAGGCCTTGGCACGCCGATCAGGCGGCCTCGGCACGCCGATCAGGCGGCCTTGGCACGCTTGCGGGCGGCGAGGGGGTGGTCCGAGACGGGTTGGTGTTCGGCGAGGCCCACGACGAGGAGCTCGCGGTTCTCCAGCCTCCAGTCCTGGGCCATTTCCTCGAGCTTCTTGATGACGCTGTGGTCCACGAGGTGCGCCTCCGAGAGGTCCACCCGGACCCGCTGGGACTGGCCCTTCATGCCCAGGAGGCGGCTTCGGATGGGGAGCCAGTTGGAGAAGACGGCGGCCTTGCGCACGCGCAGGACGGGGTCGCCGGTGGTCTCGCACATCGTGGGATGGAGGCTGGGGACGAACAACGCGGCGGGGTGGACCCCGGCGACCACGTGGAGCACGAGCTTCATCACGATGCCGGCCGCGATGCCGATGAGGAGGTCGGTGGCGAGGGTAGCGACCATGGTGACCACGAACACGAGGAGCTGCCCCTTCCCGACGTGCCACATGTGGAGGAATTGCTTGGGGGCGGCGAGATTGCAGCCGGTGAAGACGAGCATGCCGGCGAGGGCGGCGAGCGGGATGTGGTTAAGGAGGGAGGGGACGGCGGCGACGAGGACGAGGAGGAGGGTGCCGTGCCAGAAGTTGGCCCATCGGGTGCGGGCGCCGTTGTTGCGGTTCGCCGAGGATCGGACGATCTCGGAGATCATGGGCAGGCCGCCCAGGAAGGAGACGGTGGTGTTGGCGAGGCCCACGGCGAGGAGGTCGCGATTGAGGTTGGTGCGGCGTTGCCAGGGGTCGAGCAAGTCCACGGCCTTCGCGCTGAGCAGGGACTCGAGGGTTCCGACGAGCGAGTACATGACGACCCACTTGATGCTCGCCGTGCTGAGGATGGCGGAGAAGTCCGGGAACTTGATCGCCGAGAGCATGCTCATGGGCAGGGCGACTAGGTTCTTGGGGCCGACGGCGTATTCGTGGCCCATGAACTGGTAGGAGTGGGATTGCTCGAGGTGGAACACATAGCCCAGGGGGGTGGCCACGAGGAGCACCACCATGGGCCCGGGGATTTTCTGGACGAAGGGATGCTTGATGAGCAGGCGGCCGAACAGGATGGCGAGCGAGATGCCCCCGATGATGGCGAGCTCGGGGTTCAGGTTCATGATGGAGCGCGGGATCTCGGCGAGGAGTTCCAGCGGTTCCTTGGCCTTGGCCGCCACGCCCAGCGCGACGTGCACCTGCTTGGACATGATGATCACGCCAATGGCGGCGAGCATCCCGTGCACGGCGGCCACCGGGAAGAACTCCCCCAGCGTCCCGAGCCGGAACAGGCCGAACAACACCTGGATGACCCCGGCCACCACGCCCACGGCGAGGGCCTTCTCGTAGCCCAGGTCCGTCATCGCCCCGAGGACGATCACGATCATCCCGGCCGCCGGGCCCTTGATCGTCAGCTCCGAGTTGCTCAGGAACGGCGTCAACATGCCGCCCATCACGGCGGTGAAGATGCCGGCGATGGCGGGCGCCCCCGACGCCACGGAGATCCCGAGGCAGAGCGGCAGCGCGATGAGGAAGACGAGGAACCCGGACATGAGGTCCTTGCCGAGGTGCTGGCGGAAGCCGGCGAGGTTGCCCACGGGCGCGGGTCCGGCAGGGCGGTGCATGGAGGGGGTCGAAGACATGGCGACTCCTTGATGTTTCCTTTTGAGGGCCGTGGAGGGCCTTCTTTCGCTCCAACATGCCCCGCTGGGGCGTCGCCGAGGTATCCCGTCGGGAGGCTAACCTTGGCCGCCCCGAGGGGGGTCCCCTGCGCCGGTGCGGTGGCATCGCCCGCGGAGGGGATGGCTGGCACCGGGGACTTGGCTCACGGTTTCCGGCCATGGTGATGTCGGAGGGCGGGACGATGGGCGGGGCGGTCGAGGGTGGGGACGCGTCGCGGCTGAGGCATGCCTTGCAGCACGCCGCGCATCGCCTGCCCATCCAAGGCCCGATCGGCGTGTTCGTGCATCACAACACGCTGCATGCGTTCCAGCACATCCCGTTCGAGCAAGCCGTGCTGGAGGCGTCCAAGGCGTTTCGGTCCGAGCCCTTCCTCACGGAGGCCGGGTACCGGGCGGCGAAGGCGAAGGGCCGCATCCTGGACGTGGACCTGGACGTCGTGCTGGCGCGCGAGCCGGACGCGACGGTGCTGCCCGGGCGGTTGACGCGGCGGCAATTGCTGGCGGCGTGGCTGAAGGCGGGGTGTCGCACGGTGCCTGCGGAGACGATCCCCTGGCACCTGGAGGAAGGCGACTGGCTGGAGCGGTTCCGCGACGACCTGTCGGAGGCGGCCCGCAAGGGGTTGGCGGGCACGAGCCCGCGCGCCCTCTGGGAGTGCTGCCTCGCCCGGGTGCCCCGACCCGTCGGCGGCGACGCGGTGATGCCGCGGCGTCCGGCGGACGTGGTGGCTGGTTTGGACGAGGCGGTGCATCCCACGTTGATCCGTCTCGCGGGGGCGTTCCTGGACCAGGGGGTGGCGTACTGGCCGATGCCCCTGCGATGCGACGGCTTCTTCAGGGCATGCGTGCAGCTCCTGTCGCGCCCGGCCTCGATCGCGCCGCCGGGGCTCGAAGGCTTGAAGGATGCCTTCCAGGGGCTTGGGGAAGCCCGGGTGGATGCCGAGGCGGCCGTGCTTCAATGCCTTGGGGAACTCGGGGTGCCGCCGGGCGAGTGGGATGGGTTCGTGGAGGCCGAGTTGCTCGCGTTGCCCGGCTGGGCGGGCATGATGTCGCTGCTGGAGTCCAAGCCCGGCCTCGCGCCGCACATCATCGTGCCGGCCCGCCTCGTGGATTTCCTGGCCGTCCGGCTGGTGCTGTTGGTGACGGCGACGCGCGGCGCGCTGGGAGGCGCCTCGGTGTGGAGGTCGCGGCGCATCCCGGCGGAGGCCGAGGGGCATCTGGAGCGAGTGGCGTCGGTGTTCGATGCGGCGCAGGTGGTGGGGCTGGGGGCGGCGGCCTTGGCGGCCTTGGACGACCGCCTGCTGGGCCAGTTCGTCGAGGCGATCCAGGCGGCGGGCCCGCTGGAACGACGCCGCATCCTGCACCTCGCGTACGAGCGCCGGCACGAGCGGCTCATCCTCGTGCCCTTGAGGCAGCACCTCGCGGCGGGCCGCTTGTCGCGCCCGCAGGGACGCCCGATGGCGCAGATGGTCTTCTGCATCGACGACCGGGAGGAATCGATCCGGCGCGCCATCGAGGAGATCGAGCCGTCCATCGAGACGCATGGCGCGGCGGGATTCTTCGGCTGCGCGATCGACTACGCCGGCATCGACGACGCGGGTCCGGTGTCGCTGTGCCCGGTCGTGGTGACGCCGCAGCACGCGGTCCGGGAGGGCCCGGCCGAGGGCCATGCCGACACGCACGAGCGACGGCGCGCGCTGCGGCGGCTGTGGTCGCGGTGGGTACGTTCCGGCAACGTGGCGTCCCAGACCCTGGTGCGCGGCTTGTTCAGCACGATCGTGCTGGGCTTCTTCAGCCTGTTCCCGCTGGTCCTGCGGGTGCTGTCGCCGTTGGGCTATGCGCGGATGGTGGGTTGGCTGAACGCCCGGTTCCTGCCGGAGCCCCGGACGGAGCTGCGTTTCATGCGGCACGACGAGTCCGCGCGCGAGGCCACGCGCGGGCTGTTCCTGGGCTTCAGCGTGTCGGAGATGGCGGACCGCGTCGGCAACGTGCTGGGGCCCATGGGCATGAAGTCGGGCCACGCGAGGCTCGTGGTGGTGCTGGGCCACGGCTCGACGAGCCTGAACAACCCGCACGAGTCCGCCTACGACTGCGGCGCGTGCGGCGGCCGGCAGGGCGGGCCGAACGCGCGCCTCTTCGCGACGTTGGCGAACCATCCGCAGGTGCGGGCCGAGCTGCGATCCCGCGGGCTGGTGATCCCGGACGACACCTGGTTCCTGGGCGGCTACCACGACACGTGCAGCGACGACATCGACTTGTTCGACCTTGACCGGATGCCGGCGACGCATGGGCCGGACTTGGCGGCGTTGCGGGCGGTGCTGGATCAAGCGAGGCAACGCAACGCCCACGAGCGCGTCCGCAGGTTCGAGGTCGCGCCGCCCTCGCTCGCGCCGGAGGAGGCGCTGCGGCATGTGATGCAACGTTCCGAGCACCTGGGCGAGCCCCGTCCGGAGTACGGTCACTCGACCAACGCGGTGGCGTTCGTGGGGCGCCGGGATACGACGCGCGGGTTGTTCCTGGACCGGCGAGCCTTCCTGGTTTCGTACGACTTGGAGGCGGACCCCACGGCGCGGTTCCTGGGCAACATCCTGGGCGCGGTGATCCCCGTGTGCGGCGGCATCAGCCTGGAGTACTACTTCTCGACGGTGGACAACGAGGTCCTGGGTTGCGGGACGAAGCTGCCGCACAACGTGATCGGGCTCGTGGGCGTGATGAACGGGATGCAGGGCGACCTTCGGACGGGCCTGACGTGGCAGATGGTCGAGATCCACGAGCCGGTTCGCATCCTCTTCGTCGTCGAGAACGCGCCCGAGGTGGTGCTGCGGGTCATCCATGCGAATCCGGAGCTGAAGGAATGGCTGGAGAACCGCTGGATCCGACTTGCCTGCGTGGATGCCGCGAGGGCGGCGATCTCGGTGTACCGGGGCGACGGGGTGTTCGAGCCCCTGGAGGGCGACGAGGTTGCCCTGCCTCGGGTGCGGTGCTCGGCGGACCACTATCGCGGCCAGCGGGGGCATTTGCCGCTGGCACGGATCGAGGCCGGGTCCGCCACCCACGCCGCGTGTTGCGACCGTCACTAGACCTTTCCACGTGAAAACCCTCCTTCTCCTCGCCCTGGCCTTGCCCGGGGTGCTGTTCATGGCATCGGGGCTCGCATGGCTTGCCGGGCTCAAGGCCCCGGAGCCGATCGTGTCCCGGCTCACGAAGGCTTCCTACCTCTTCTCGTTCCTCGTGTTCTCGGTGGAGGCGGTGCGATTGCTGTTCCTGCACGACCCGAGCCTGGACCTGCGGTTGGGCGACTGGTTTGCGACGGCGCACGCGCACTTCGGGGTGGAGTTGCTGTTCGACCGGTTGTCGGTGCCGCTGCTATGGCTGGCATCGCTGCTGGTGGGGATCGTGGCGGCCTTCTCGGGCCGCTACATGCACAAGGACCCTGGCTTCCACCGCTACTTCAACCTTCTCAACCTCTTCGGGTTCGGCGCGTTCCTCGTGGCGGCGGCGGGCTCGGTGGAGCTGCTCATGGCGGGCTGGGAATTGGTGGGCATCACGTCGGTGCTGCTCATTGGGTTCTTCCAGGAGCGGCCCGAGCCGGTGGGCAACGCGCTGCGGGTGTACGGCTACTACCGGGTCGCCGACATCTTCCTCGTGGCGTCGGTCATGCTGGGTCACCTGTGGTTTGGCGGGATCGAGTTTGCGCACCTGCACCTGCCTGATGCCGCCGCCGGCGGATCGTGGAAGGTCACGGCCACGGCGTTGCTGCTGATCATGGCGGCGTGCGGGAAGTCCTCCGTGGGGCCGTTCTTCGGGTGGCTGCCGAGGGCCATGGAGGGGCCGACGCCTTCGAGCGCGATCTTTTACGGGGCGGTGTCGGTGCACCTCGGGGCGTTCCTGCTGCTGCGGGCGGAGCCCTTGCTGAGGGCGTCGGGGACGGCGGCGGCGGCGTTGGTGTTGCTGGGCGGGGCCTCGGCGCTCCTGGGGACGTTGCTGCACCGGAGCGCGAACGACGCCAAGACGATGCTCGCCCATGCGACGCAGACGCAGCTTGGGTTGATCTTCGTGGAGATCGGGATGGGCTGGACGGGCGTGGCGGCGTTTCACATCACGGGCCATGCGATCGTGCGCACGGCGCAGTTCCTGCGGGCGCCTTCGTTGCTGCACGAGCACCTCCACGTCCATGCCGCCGCCGGCGGCGAGCTGGCGCCCACGGGCGAGCACCTGGAGGCCTTGGTGCCGCGCCGGGCGCAATGGTGGCTGTACCGGGTCGCCATGGGCGCGGGCTTCTACGAGGCCGTCGTCTCCCGCGCGCTGGTCGCGCCCTTGGCGCGCCTGACGGATGGCCTGGCGTTGCTGGAGCCTGCGCCGGCCAAGCCGCGATCAACCGGCCCCTTGGACGCGAGCCGCACGGAGGAAACCCAACGATGAACCCCCAACATTCTTCCCTTCCTTACCCGTTCCTGTCGGTGGCGCTGGTGGCGCTCCTGGCCGGCTCCTTGCCCGTGGGCGGGCAATGGATGCGACGGGGCCTGGCGATCCTGGCTGGGCTTGCGGCCGCCGCGTGCATGACGGCTGCCCTGGTGGTGGCGCCCATGGGAGCGACGTCGATGGCGCATGACCCTTGGGTTCCCCTGCTGGCATTGCAGGGCGCGGACGGGTGGATCGTCCTCGCGCTGTGCCTGATCACGTTGCTGCTGGTGGTGGCGGCCCCGGCACGGGACGTGACGGACGGGGTGACGCAGGGCACGGTGTTCCTCTGCGGTGCCAACCTCCTGGCCCATGCCTCAACCCACGCGTGGACGATGGGCATTGGGTGGGCCTTGACGGCGTTGCCGTTCATGGTGGGGTGGAGGGCGATGCAGGGCTCCGGACGTCACTGGCTGCTGCCAGTGGTGGGCAGCACGGCGGCGCTGGCCGTGGCGAGCGCGGCGGACGTGGCCTCCGGGGGCCAGCCGGCGGGGACGCTCCCATGGCTGCTGGTGCTCGCGGCCATCGTGGCGAGGAAGGGGCTTTTCCCGTTGCACGGTTGGGTGGTTCGGATGTTTCAGGACGCGCCGTTGGCATGGTTGGCGGTGGCGTTCAACGGGCGGTTGGGAAGCCTCCTGTTCCTTCGCTTCGAGGCCGGCCATCAAGGCGTGCCGGCCTGGGCGGTGGACGTCTTGTCCTGGGTGATCCTGGCCTCCGCCGTCACGTGCAGCCTCCGCGCGCTGTTTGAGAAGGATCCGCGCCGCCTGCTCGGCTACCTCTTCATCGGCCAGTCCGCGCTCGTCCTCGGCGGGGTCATCGTGGGCAACGAGGAGGGCTTTACCGGGTCGCTCGTCCACTGGCTGACGGTGGCCGCCGCGTCGTCGGGGTTGATGGCGGCCTTGCGGGCGATGCAGGCAAGGCTTCCGGGGCTGGACTGGTCGCGGCGCGCGCCGGGCCTGGCCGTTTCCGCGCCCCGGCTTGCGACCTTCTTCCTCGTCTTCGCGCTCACGTTGGCCGGGTTGCCGGGCACGCTGGGCTATTGCTCGCAGGACCTGGTCTTCAGCGGCGCCACGGAGCATTCCTTCGCCATGGGCCTCACGTTGGTCGTCACATCGGCCCTCAATGCGATCGCCGTCTTCCGCATCTACTCGCACCTCTTCCTGGGGGTGCGCCCGCGTCATTCCATCGCGGTCCCGGACCTCCTTCCCCGCGAGCGTTGGCCGCTCGTGGCCTGTCTCGTGTTCCTCCTGGCCGGCGGGCTGTTTCCGACGTCCGTCATACGGTGGAAGACGCCGGAGTTTCATCCCCCGGCTGCGACGCCCGGCCATTGAGCCCGCGAACGTTGGTTGGGCCCGGGTCGCCCAACGTGTCGAGCTGTCCTCTGAAACGACCAAGCACCGAGAACCCGATTCGCCCGGTCGCCCTTGCAGGATCTTCTCCCGCAAGGGATCCGGGTTTCGCTTGGTATCGCACACGCGTGGGCTGCCCTGCCCATCCCTCGTCTTGCAGAGGAATCCAGCGCGCCATCAGGTCGCTTCCGACTGAATCGTTCCGGCTAAAGAGCCGAGCGGGTCAGGAGCGTCGCCATGCCGCGCCCACCGCGGCGAGCAGGCCAATCGCGCCGAGAGCCATCGTCCCGGGCTCGGGCACTGCGACAATCTGGCCTCGGATCTCGCCGCCGGGGAAGGCGCTGCTGTGGATGTTCACGTAGGTGGAGCCGGACTGCATCCATCCCTGCTGGTCTGCGGTAAGGGGGGCCGTGGTCCCGGAAAGGAGCCCGGCAGTGGTGCCGTTGGGTGTGTTGAGAAGCCCAGCCACGACGCCTGCATTGGACCCTGGGAAGGCGGTGGCGCTGCCATGGATATGGGCGGCCGAGAAGTTCCCCGCCAAGCTGGAGTACGAGATGCTGTAGCTGACCGAGCCATCAAGGTTCAGCGTGAGCAACCCGCTGCCGATGGCTGAGCTGGTGCTTCCCGTTCCCACCTCTTGGGCGGAGTTCAAGGAAACGGAAAACTGACTTTGGGCCGAGGCGACCTGCAAGCCGCCGAGCACGAGGGCCATGCCGAATAGATTCTTCATGATATTTTGCACTTGTTATTGCGGTGAGATGGCGAGGCCTTGTCCTGCATCTTGAGGCTGCGGAGGTCAAACCTTGAATTCGGGGGCCTCGCCGTCCGGCCAGGGGGAATTCTTCCTGAAAACGGCGGTTGAGGAGGGTCCCAAGGCAAGGGAAGGGCCGTCACATCGAGGCACGGATGCTCAGGATCTGTGGGTGTCGTGACGTCTGGGCGCATTCGCCATGGATGAGACCTCCCGGCTCGGACCGTCCGTGGACGGGAACGCGAGCGAAGGACGAACGGCTTGCGCAAGCAGATCGAGCCAGCACGACCGATCCAACTGAATCGTCCCGGCTGAGCCGGGACGATTCAGTTGGGAGGGAAGTGATTGCGCCGCAGATTCCTTCGCAAGACGAGGAGCGAGCGAGGCGCGGGCCAGTTCCCGGCCCGTAACGAGC
>CAIRNV010000302.1 GCA_903880005.1 uncultured Verrucomicrobiota bacterium
GAACGTCGAGAAGGAGGTGAGCTCGGGGCTGAACACCGCCTTCGGGTCGAGACCGCCCGCGGGCGGGTGCAGCCGGTAGATCAGATGCGTCGAGATCAGCGTCCCGAAGAACATGCAATCCGACGCCAGGAAGGCCCACATAAGGAGCTTCTTGTTCGGAATGCCCGTCGACGTGGTCGGGTCGTGATGGTGGTCGATCGTGGCCGCGTGGCTGCTCATGGGGATCGGAAGATTGGAACCGGGGGCGGCAGCTCAGTGCCGGTGGGAGTGGTTCTCGACCACCTTGCCATCCTTGTCGAGGTGGAGGTGGTAACCCTCATTGCCCTCGAGGGACCAGAAGTAGATGCCAAGGAAGGTGATGACCCCGCCGACCAAAGTGATGCCAAGCTTAGCGTGGATGCCGGGATTCGGGTTGGCATCGAAGCAGGTCGCTCCGATGGCGGCGACGAGGAGACCCATGCTGGCCACGAAAGGCCAGATCGAGCCATAGGGCATGTGAATGCCTCCGTGGGCTTCCTCCTCCTTGGCGTGCTGGGCGCGCTCTTTCTCCACCTCGGCCTGGTTGTGCTTCTCATACCACCAGGCATCGCGCGCGTGCACAGTCGGGATGGCCGAGAAATTGTACTCCGGCGGAGGATTCTGCAGCGACCACTCCAACGTGCGGCCGTCCCAGTAATCGCGGCCGACCTTCTCGCCCTTGAAGTAGGTGTAGGCCAACACGGCGAAGTAGATGAACATCCCGACGCCGAGGACGTAGGCGCCCATGGTCGCGATGAAGTTGGCCGAGTTCCAACCAAGGTTGGGATCGTAAGTGAACGTGCGGCGCGGCATGCCGTTCAACCCGAGGAAGTGCATCGGGAAGAACGTGACGTTGAAGCCGACGAAGATCACCCAGAAGGAGACGCGACCCCAGCCCTCGCTGACCTTGCGGCCGAACATCAGCGGGAACCAGTAGTGCAGACCGGCCAGCAGCGCGAAGATCGAGCCGCCGATCAGCACGTAGTGGAAGTGAGCGACGACGAAGTAGGAGTCGTGCTGCTGCGCGTCCGCCGGCGCCGCCGAGTGCATGATGCCGGACATGCCGCCCAGCATGAACATCCAGACGAAGCCGAGGGCGAAGAGCATCGGCGTGCGCATCATCAGGTGACCGCCCCACAGCGTACCGATCCAGTTGAAGATCTTCACGCCCGTCGGCACCGCGATCGCCATCGTCGCCAGGGCGAAGGCCGCCGTGGCGACCGTCCCCATGCCCGTGGTGAACATGTGGTGACTCCAGACCGCGAACCCGAGGAATCCGATGCAGGCGCCGGAGAAGACCACGATCGGGTAACCGAACAGGGGCTTGCGGGAGAACGTGGGCAGGATCTCCGAGATGATGCCCATCGCCGGGAGGATCAGGATGTACACCTCGGGGTGGCCGAAGACCCAGAAGAGGTGCTGCCACAGTATGGGCATGCCACCTCCGGAAACCTCGAAGAAGCTCGTCGAGAAATTCCGGTCCATCATGAGCTGGACCAGCGCGATCGTGATCGCGGGGAAAGAGAGGATGATCAGGAACGAGGTGACCAGCGTCATCCAGACGAACACCGGCAACCGCATCATCGTCATGCCCGGGGCGCGCATGTTGATGATCGTCACGATGAAGTTCAGCGAGGCCGCGATCGAGGCGACGCCCAAGAGCTGCAGGCCCATCACCCAGAAGTCGATCGAGTGCTTGGGGTTGAAGGTCTTGGAGGTGATCGGGGGATAGCCGACCCACGCGCCATCGGGGGCGCCGTACTTGTCGGCGGGGAGGAACCAGCCGATGTTGAGGATGATCGCCCCGGCGACGAAGGTCCAAAGCGAGAAGGCGTTGAGACGCGGAAACGCGACGTCACGCGCCCCGATCTGGAGGGGCATGATGAAGTTGAAGAACGCCGACGACAGCGGCATCACCGCGAGGAAGATCATCGTCGTGCCGTGCATCGTGAACAGCGTGTTGTACTGCTGCGCCGTCAGCACGTTGTTGTTGGGCACCATCAGCTGCGTGCGGATGAGCAGCGCCTCGAACCCGCCGATCAGGAAGAAGATCAGGGCGAAGAAGCCGTAAAGGAACCCGATCTTCTTGTGATCGACGGTGGTCAGCCAGCCCATCAGGCCGGTCTTGGCCGTCGGATGGGCGAGGAACTTCGGGGCAGCCGGAGCTTGCTCCTCCTTGGTGAGGTAGGCGGTGTTGGCCGAGGCGTCCATGGTTGGGCGGGAGACGGGCTGAGGTTGGAGGGATGGACCGGTTACTTGAGGCTCTCGAGGTAGGCGACCAACGCCACCTGCTCCTCGTCACTGAGGGTGATCTTGTTATCGCGGTAGGCCTTGGCCATCTTGTTGCCCGGCTTCACCGACTCCGGGTCGCGCAGCCAACGGCGCAGCTGCTCGGAATTGTTCTCCAGCAGGCCCGCCCCGACGGTGGACCGCGCCCCGAAGTGCGTGAGGTCGGGGCCCTGCACGCCCATCGCGCCATGCCCGCGCACGGTGTGGCAGGCGTTGCAGGTCTTGGCGGCGAAAAGCTGCCGGCCCTGCGCAATGAGGGCGGAATCCTCACCCTTCTCGGGAAGCTGCTTGGCCTGCCAAGACTTGAGCGGATCAACATCAAACTTGGCGGTGACTCCCGCTTCGTTGGTTCGGAAGGAGCGGAGCGCCGCCACCTGCGCGCGCGGCTTTGCGGCGTCGGTGGGCTTCAGGGCTACCTCGCGGGCGAGTGACTGCTGCTGCTGGAGCCACTCCGCATAGTCCTTCTGGGAAAGCGCGATGACCCGGAAGCGCATGACGGCGTGGGAATCGCCGCAGTATTCCGCGCATTGGCCCCAAAAATAGCCCGGCTTGTCGGCCTTGAGCCAAAGCAAATTCCGGCGGTTCGGGGTCATGTCGACCTTGCCCGCCAGCTTGGGCACCCAGAAGGAATGGTTCACATCGACCGTGCGCAGGTGGACGCGGATCGCCCGACCGGCGGGGATGACGAGCTCATTGCCCGTGACGAGCGGAGCCTTGGCGCCCGCGTTGTCCAAAGAAGCCAGTTCCGACGGATACTCGAACTTGAACCACCACTGGTAACCGGTGGCCGTGATTTCCAGGGCGTCCTTGCGGTCCGCCTCCGGCACGTCGTAGGTCGACCAGATCGCCTTCACGGTGGGCACGGCGATGATGACGAGCGCGAGTACCGAAGCTCCGATCAGGCCCAGCTCAATCAGGGGGTTGCC
>CAIRNV010000303.1 GCA_903880005.1 uncultured Verrucomicrobiota bacterium
AGGGTGATCCGCCCGCAGAGACGCAGAGACGCAGAGATCTTGCTGATATCTCCGCGTCTCTGCGTCTCCGCGGGCGATTCTCCCCCCCAGCCCATTCCCACAGCGGCCGATGCCGTGGGAGGCCACCGAGGCGCGTGTCCCCTGATCCGCGTGTAAGCCGTTTTTGAGTGCCTGGTTCTCGCTTCACGCGGAGCTGCCGGAGGGTGGGCCCAGCAGGATCTCTTCGCGGCTTCGCCGCTACCAATGAAACGGCGGGTTGGCCGCCGGGGCAGGTTTCACTGGTCCCATCAACCAAGGCCTGCCTTGGCCCTGATCTTCGCGTGATTCAAAAACAGCGTCTCGTTCGGCGATCCCGTGAGTGAGGAAGCTGGGAGTGGCTCACACGAGGACGCGAAGACACGAAGAAGGTGGGGACGTGGGTGCTCAAGACGGGGTTCATGCCCATCCGCTACGACGGCGTGTTGGCAGGCAGCCAGCCACCATTCACCTGCTGGCGGATCGAGAGCTTCCGTCCTCGTTACGCGGGGATTTGGGTTGCCGTGTTGCCGGGCGGTTGTTCCGGGCCAAGGTGCGGCATGAAGGCATGGGCATGGTGGGTCGTGTGCATCGTGGCGGCGTTGGGCGTCGCGGGTCTCCTGGCCGGATGCGGCGTGACGCGCGCGGGCTATGAGTCGGCCCCGCATCGGGTGGTGGTGCGCGAGGGACGGTTTGAACTGCGCGACTACCCGGACCTTCGCCTGGCCACGACGCGCATGCCCTCGGGCCAGGACAGCGGCTTCATGCGGTTGTTCCGCTTCATCTCGGGCGGCAACGAGCGGGGCGAGAAGATCGCCATGACAACGCCCGTGTTCATGGAGAGGGGCGTTGGCGGCGGCGAGGACTCGATGGCGTTCGTGCTGCCGGAGGCGATGACGAACGCGCCCAAGCCCAGCGCGTCGGAGGTCAGCCTGGCGACCGTTCCCGGGGGGCGCTTCGCGGTGCATCGGTTTGCGGCGGGAAGGCCGGAGACGGGCCTTGAGGCGGAGGCGGAGCGGGCCTTGCGCGCCTGGATCGACGGACGGCGCCTGACGGCGGAGGGCCGTCCGACGTTCGCGTACTTCGACCCGCCATGGATCCCGCGTTGGTTCCGTCGCAACGAGGTGATGCTGCGGGTGAAGGGGGAATAGAAGCGCGTCGCCGTCCCTCCCGGTTGAATCGCCCCGGCCCGGCAGTGACGCCTTGGCGGGGGCGGGGCTCCCCGGCAGCATGGCTGGCACGGGGGACGAGCATGCAACGCATCACCACAAGCGGGTTGAGATCATGGTGGGCCTGGGAGGGGCGTCGCCAAGGTGTGGCGGCGCTGGCGGGGCTGATGTGGGCGATGGCGTTCCCGGAGCCCGGCATCGCGGGGCTGGCCTGGGTGGCGCCGGGGTTGATGTGGCACGCGGCGGCCGGCCTGGGCCCGGCGGGGGCGTTTCGCACCGGATACGTGGCGGGCCTGGTGCAGGCCTTGGTGTCGCTTCGGTGGTTGCTCAGCATCCCGCATCCGGCCGGCGCCGTGGCAGGCTGGCTGGCGTTGTCGGGGTATTGCGCGGTGTATCCCGGCCTGTGGCTCCTGTGGGGCGCATGGATTCGACGCCAGGCGACGGGTGATGCCGCCCGACCATGGCGCGAGGCGGCGGAGGCGCATGCCTCCATCCCGTGGCATCGAAGGATGCTGGTGCCCCTGGGCGCGGCGACGGGTTGGGTGGCCTTGGAATGGCTGAAGGGCTGGGTGCTCACGGGATTCCCATGGAACGCGCTGGGCGTGACCCAGTGGCGTCAGGTGCCGCTGGTGCAACTGGCGGGCGTGACGGGGGTCCACGGGCTGAGCCTGGTGGTGTGCTGGATGTCCGTGGCGCTGGCGGGCGCGGGCGTGGTCTTGATCGCCCGGCCCAAGGACCGCTGGGGTTGGATGGCCGAGGTGCGCCTTCCGCTGCTGGTGGTGCTGGCGTGCCTCGGCGCGGGGTTCCACCGGGTCATGGAGGACCGGCGCGACGAGCGGCAGCGGGCCCCCAGGATGCTGCGGATGGCGCTCGTCCAGCCGGCCATCCCGCAGACGTTGCTCTGGGACCCGGCGGAACGCGGGCGTTCGTTCGCGGTGGCGGCGCGGCTCACGCGGGCGGCCCTGGGAATGCGGCCGGACGTGGTCGTCTGGCCCGAGGGCGACTTCGGGCTCGACCGGGATCGGTTTGCGTCCATGACGGCGGAGTTTTCGCGGGCGGGCGTGCGCTGGGTGTTCAGCGCCAATGACGAGGGCTCGGGCCCGGACGCGGGCCGGACATACAACGCGGCGTTCGCCGTGGGCCGCGACGGCCGCGTGGCGGGGACGTATCGGAAGCGGCGCCTGGTGCTCTTTGGCGAGTACGTGCCCTTGGCGAACGTGTTTCCGTTCCTGCGGCACCTGACGCCCATCGGGGACGGTTTTGCGGCGGGCCGTGACCCGGTGACGTTCGACCTGGACGGCGCCGTCGCGTCCCCGGTGATCTGCTTCGAGGACGTCTTCCCGGATGGCGTGCGGGGACACGTGCGGCCGGGCACGGACCTCCTGCTGGAGTTGACCAACGACGGGTGGTTCGGGCGGGGGGCGGCCCAGTGGCAACATCTCGCCAACGCCGTGTTCCGCGCGGTGGAGAACGGCGTGGCCCTGGTGCGATGCACGAACAATGGCGTGACGGGCTGGGTGGACGCGACGGGCGTGGTGCGGGAGCAACTGGGCGAGCGAGGCGACGCCGTGCATGCGGAGGGGTTCGTGACGGTGCGGGTCCCGGTGGGGATGGGCCGGGCGGGCCGCACGTTCTATGCGCGTCATGGCAACGTCCTGGCGTGGGGATGCCTGGCCGCGACGTGCTGGATCACGGCCCGGGCGCGACTGGGAAGGAGCACATCCTCATGAACGCGCCCAAGGAACCACCCACGCTGGGGTCCGTCTTGGAGGAAGGGTGGCGGTCGTGGCGGCTCGCCCTCCGCACGCCGGGACATCCGTTTCGCACGCCGGTCGTCGCCACGGCCGGCGACGACGGCGGGGCCCGGGTGGTGGTGCTGCGGTCGATGGATCCCGAAGCCGGGGAATGGGAGTTCCACACCGACGCGCGTTCGCCCAAGTCGCTGGCCCTTGCCAGGTCGCCGTGGATGACCTGGGTGTTTTACGACGCGGCGACGGGCGTTCAGTGGCGGGTCCGGGGACGAGCGCGGTTGCATGCCGGCGACGACGTCTGGCGTGACGCGTGGGAACGGGTGCCGGAAGCCTCGCGGGCCAACTACGGCACGGATGCGGCCCCCGGGACCGCGCTGGTCGCGCCGCTGGACGCGGTGCATTTCCGCGACATCGGCCCGGCGCACTTCTTGGTCGTGCGTTGCCGGGCCGAATCCCTGGATTGGCTGTCGCTTCGCCCGGACGGCAACCTGCGGGCCCGATGGGTGCGCGTGGACGGAGGTTGGCAAGGGTCCTGGACGGCCCCGTGACAACGGGGTGGCGACGGGAGTCGAGGCTCGCATCGGCGGGGCGCGCCGGGCCAGCATGGGGCCGTGACGTGGCCTCAACAGGGGTGGGTGATGGTGATGGCGTACCTCGCCGGGTCGATCCCGACGGGATACCTGGTGGCGCGGGCGCGCGGGATCGACATCCGGAGCGTGGGCTCCGGGAACATCGGGGCGACGAATGTCTTCCGCATCCTGGGCAAGGGCCCCGGGGCCTTCGTGTTGCTGGCGGATGCCTGGAAGGGCGCCTTGGCGGTGTTGCTGCTGCCCCGCTGGCTGGCCGGTCCGGCGGACGATGAACGGATGCACGCCGCGTTGATCGCGGGGGTGTGCGCCGTGCTGGGGCACAACTTCACGTGCTGGCTGCGATTCAAGGGCGGGAAGGGCATCGCGACGTCGGCCGGGGTCCTGGCGGCTTGGGCCCCGTGGCCGTTCGTCGCGACGCTGGGCGTCTTCGGGGTCGTGCTGGCGGGGACGCGGTACGTGTCGTTGGCGAGCATCCTGGCGGCGGCGGCGTTGCCCTTCGCGCAGGCGTTCCTCCCGCCGAGGAATCGTTCCCTCGTCGTCATCAGCACCGTGTTGTCGGTCCTGGCCATCGCCCGGCATCACGCGAACATCCGGCGCTTGCTAGCAGGCACGGAGCGGCGCATGGGCCAGGGCGCGGCAGGCGCGTCCGCGGAGGGAAAGGGGTCGCCATGACCTTGGCCGTGGTGGGCGCGGGCGCGTGGGGCACCGCCCTCGCGATGGTCCTCCGGGACAACGGGCACGCCGTGCGCGTGTGGGGGCATGATGCGACGTCCCTCGCGTCGTTGGCCCGGGACCGGGTTCACCCGCGGGCCTTGCCGGGCGTCAGCCTGCCCGACGACATCCTCTTCGAGGCGTCCTTGCCGGCCGCGATCTCCGGGGCCGATGGCGTCGTGGTGGCCGTGCCGTCGGCGGTGCTGCGGGCGGTGGCGCGGTCGATGCGCGGCTACGAGGGCGTTGTCGTGAGCGCCACCAAGGGCATCGAGGCGACCACGGGCCTGACCATGTCCGGGATCCTGGAGCAGGAGATGCCCGGGGCCGTGGCCACCGCGTTGTCGGGGCCGTCCCTGGCGCTGGAGGTGGCCCGGGGAGTGCCGACGGCCGTGGTGGCGGCGGCGGAGGAGGCGTCGATGGCCCGGCGGGTGCAGGGATGGTTCCACCGGCCGTCGTTCCGGGTTTATACGAGCACGGACCTCGCCGGGGTGGAGTTGGGCGGGGCGCTGAAGAACGTCATCGCGATCGCGGCGGGCGTGTGCGACGGCCTGGGCTTCGGGGACAACTCCAAGGCGGCGCTCGTGACGCGCGGCCAGGCGGAGGTCCGCCGCCTCGGGATGGCCTGCGGGGCGCGCGGCGAGACGTTCGCGGGGCTCAGCGGCCTGGGCGACCTCATGGTGACGTGCTTCTCGCGGCTGAGCCGGAACCGTGCCTTTGGGGAGAAGCTCGGTCGTGGCGGCAACGTCCGTGAGTTGCTGGCGACGGCGACGTCGGTGGTGGAGGGCCACCCATGCGCGTGCTCGGCCCACGGCCTGGCCACGCGCCTGGGCGTGGAGGCGCCGATCATCCGCGAGGTGCACGCCATGTTGTACGAGGACAAGGTGCCGCGTCGGGCGGTGCAGGACCTGCTCGGCCGGGACACGAAGGCCGAGGACTAGGCCGCGGCCGGCACCTTCACGAGGCACGTCACGCCAGCGCACCGGGAATTCCAAACAACCAAGGCAAGGACAAGACCATCATGACAACGCAAACCGCCGTCGTTCGCGTGCCCGGCACGACCGCCAACCTCGGGTCCGGGTTCGACGTCCTGGGCATCGCCCTGAAGCTGTACAACCGGGTCGCCGTGACGCGGGTCCCGCGCCGCGGCGTGCGCATCGTCTCGCCGATCTCCGACGAGGCGCGGGCCGGGGCGACGCAGATGGTCGAGGAGGCGTCGTCGGCGTTCTTCAGGAAGACCCGTACCCGAGCCTTCGGTTGGGACGTCTCCATCACCGGCGACGTGCCGGTGGCGCGAGGCCTGGGTTCATCGACGACGGTCCTGGTGGGGGCGTTGGCCGCGTTGGACGCCATCGCGGGGACGGGCCTCGGCAAGGAGGGGGTGTTCCAGCTCGCGAACGAGCTGGAGGGGCATCCCGACAACGCCGCGCCCGCGACGTTCGGGGGATTCACCGCCTCGGCGCCCGCCCCCGAGGGGGCGCGCGTCGCGCGGTTCCCGGTGTCGTCCAAGGTACGTTTCGTCGTGTTGGTCCCGGGCTTCGAGGTGCGCACGTCGGACGCGCGTCGCCTGCTGCCTTCGGCGTATCCCAAGGCCGATGTGGTGCACGCCCTGGGACGGGTTGCGATGATCACGGCGGCCTTTGCCTCGGGGGACCTTGGCTCCTTGGCGGGCATGTTCGACGACCGCGTGCACCAGCCCTGCCGGACCCCCTTGATCCCGGCGTTGCCACGGGTCATCGCGGCCGGCGTCCGGGCCGGCGCGGTGGGTGGTTGGTTGTCGGGGTCGGGCTCCACCATCGTCTGCCTGGCGACGGCCGATGCGGAACCCGTGGGCCGCGCCATGCAGCGGGCCTTGCCGGAATCCCGCCTGCACGTGGTGGCGGCCGACGCCTCGGGATACCGCCTGGAGCGGCCGCGCCCCTGACGAGGCCCGCAACGAGCCAGGAACGACGCTCGTGCGGAAGCAGATCGAGCAAGCACGACCGATCCAACTGCATCGTTCCGGCTAAGCCGGAACGATTCAGTTGGGAGGGAAGTGATTGCGCCGCAGATTCTTTCGCAAGACGAGGAGTGAGCGAGGCGCGGGCCAGCTCGCGGCCCGTAACGAGCGAAGGACGAAGCTCTTGCGAAAGAAGATCAAGCAAGCACGACCGATCCAACTG
>CAIRNV010000304.1 GCA_903880005.1 uncultured Verrucomicrobiota bacterium
ACCGGTGGGCCTTTCGGAGGCGCTGCCCGACCAGAGGATCACGGTGCCCACGGGCACGGCACCCGCGCCGACCCATGAGGACGCCGTTGCGACTCCACCGGACCGGAACTCCCCGTTCACCCTGAGGCTGGAACCCCTTGCGTTGCCCTCGACATGGAGCGTCGTGAGGGGATTCGTGGTGTTGATGCCCACCTTGGAGCCCAGCACGGACAGCACCGTGGCGCTGTTGGCATCGAGCAATCGCTCCGCCGTCCGGGCGTACTGGCTTACCATGGCAAACGCCGACGGAAGCATCCGGACGCGCGGCAGGAGCGTCGAGTCCGCGCGCCCGGGGCCGATCCCCTTCACCGTGGTCTCAAGGAAGCGGTCGGACGCGGTCAAGGAGCGGAACACGGAGGAGAGGGATGGCTTGGGCTCGGTTCCGTTGGGTCCACCAAGGCCGAGCTGCACGCTGTATCGGCCGGCGTCCACCGTGACTGTCTGCTGCTCCGCCCAGATCAAGGTTCCGGCCGAGGCATCGTCGTAGATGCGAAAGATCACGTCGTAGTTCTTGGGGTTGGGCGTCCCCAAGGGCTCGCTGTCCCCGTTCACCCATGCCCCCGCGTAGGGCAGGACGTCCGGCACCGCAGGCCCTTGGGCGCGGGACCTTTCAGGGGACAGCATCAGCATCAGGCCCAGCGCCAGCGCCGGCGCCGGCAGCAGGACGAGGCGCCACAGCGCGCCCTTGCCCACGCCCCCAGCTTCTCCAACCCGCTCCGTCTTCATCGTTGGTTCCATCGTTCCCTCCAAAATCCCTGGCTTCACTCCTCACCCTTCCCTGTTCTTACCCTTCGCTCTTCCCCGCATCCCTCACGGGACCGTGAGCACGGGCACGTCCGCGATGAGGCTCAGGGTGAACGGGCCGGACATCAGAAACTCCCTTGAGTCGGACGTCCCGCCTCCCCGAGCCAAGCCCACCAAGCGTATCTTCTCCTTGTACCAGCCCCGGATCGTCCGGGCACTCGTCACCGAGAAGACATTCGTGCTGGCAGGCAAGGTCCGCAGCGTGATCTCACGTTGGATGCCGTAGGATTCCATGCCGCGCGAAACCCGGGCCTTGAACGTGGCATCGAGGTTGTCGTGGTCCGGGTGGTACGTGTGCAGGAACGGGTTCGACGCATGCTCGTCAAAGCCCGTCTCCACCGTCGTCGTCAGCGTGCCGGTGTCCCCGAGGCGCCCGTTGAACGCCCAGGGTGCATTCCCTTGCCGCCACGGAAGGCTGCTGGTGCTGATGCGCCGCGCCTGCGTCATGTAGGCCTTGGACAACATCGACTCCGCCGTCGCAACCACCGGGTTCGTGGTGGCATCCATCCCGTAGAAAACTTGCTGCAACAGCTTCGCCTGCCCCCCGGTTCCCGGGTTGTGGACGATCAAGCGAACCGGGAACGTCCGCGCCACATTCGACGGCAGTTCCTCATTGGGAGGGATCGTCTCGCCCTCCTCCAGTCCCGACCCGCCCGCGCCCGCATCCGCAGCCGCCGCAAGCTTCATGAGCGCTGGAAGGTACGGCTCCACCCGGTTGATCTCCGCCGTCCCGACCCACAGCCCCGACGTTGCCGCCACCCGCGCCGTCACCGGCAGCT
>CAIRNV010000305.1 GCA_903880005.1 uncultured Verrucomicrobiota bacterium
ACGTCCTCGACGGCCTCGCGCGCGACGCGCGCGGCGGCGAGGTTCATGTCGCGGGCGAGATCGCGCAGGAAGGGGTCGTGGATGACGGCGTCGAAGTAGGCGGGATCCTTTCGGCCGTCGGGATGACGGAAGAAGAAGTCGTGTTGGCCGATGGTGGTGGTGGAGAAGGTGTTGGTTTCGATGATGTCAGCGCCGGCCTCGAGGTATTGGGCGTGGATTTCGCGGATGACGTGGGGCTGGGTGAGGAGGAGGAGCTCGTTGTTGCCCTTGAGGTCCTTGCCGGACCAATCCTTGAAGCGGTCGCCGCGGTATTGGGCTTCGGACAGCTTGTACCGTTGGACCATGGTGCCCATGGCACCGTCGATGATGACGAGGCGTTGCTGGAGGAGGGTGGGCAGGGAAGCGCCGCGCGAGACGTGGAGCGCCGTGGGAGCGGAGGGCCGCGGCAAGGGAGGGAGCACCTGCATGATTGGAGAAGGGTAAACAAGGCAGAACGGGGAGGCCAAACAATAAATCAATTCATCATGATAGCTTGATTGATGGGCAGGCCTGCCACGTCAACCCGCCTCGGGCACGCGGCAGCCGTCCGGGCTTGCGATGAAGGCCCACACGCGGCGGCCGACATGTTGATCCAGACCGTGGCCGATCCCTTCGCCGGTTGCCGCACGGCGTTTTGGACGAATGGTGGCCGTCATGGGCAAGTCGGGCAGGACAACCGGGCCATGAATGCAAGCCATGGCGGCGCACCCGTGCAGGTGGTGTGGTTCAAGCGCGACCTTCGCGTGGGCGACCATGCGCCGTTGGCAAGGGCGGCGGAGGCCGGGCCCGTCCTCGCGCTCTACCTCTTCGAGCCCGAGCTTCTTGCGTCCCCCGAATGGGCGCCCATGCATGGCCAGTTTGTTGCGGAGGCCCTTCGCGAGCTGGAGCAAGCCCTTGCAGCGCTTGGCATCCGGCTCGTCACGCGCCATGGGGAGGCGGTCGCGGAGCTCGAGCGCCTGCATTCCGGGCTGCCTTTGGGTGGCTTGTGGTCCCATGAGGAGACCGGCAACCGCATCACCTTCGACCGCGACCTCCGCGTCGCCCGCTGGTGCCATGCCCGGGGCGTGCGATGGGTCGAGCTGCGGCAGGACGGCGTGGTGCGGCGCCTCCGAAGCCGCGACGGCTGGGCCGAGCGATGGAACCAGACCATGGGCGCCCCGGTTGTCCGGATGCCCGGGCGTGTCGTCGGCGCGAGGGCCCACGGCCACGATGGCGTGGGCATCCTCGGGCCGTCCGGGCTGGGCATGACGTCACCCGTCGCCCCGTCGGGCTCCTATCCCGTGCAGAAGGGCGGCGAACGGGTCGCGCGGGACGTCCTCGACGGGTTCCTGTCGGGGCGCGGCGTGGGCTATCGTGCGGAGATGTCGAGCCCGGTCACGGCATGGACGGGTTGCTCGCGGTTGAGCCCGTACCTTGCGTGGGGGTGCATCTCGTTGCGGACGGTTTATCATGCGGCGACCGCGCGCCTTGACTCCCTGCGGCTGGAACGGTCCGCCGGGAACGACGTGGACCGGCGCTGGTGGGGTTCGCTGGCGAGCTTCCATGCGCGCCTGCGGTGGCATTGCCACTTCATGCAGAAGCTCGAGGACGAGCCCCGGGTCGAGTTCGAGAACTTTTGTCGCGGCTACGACGGGCTGCGCGAGCCCTTCACGGATACCGACGAGGGCCGGCGCAGGCTGGTGGCATGGACGGAGGGGAAGACGGGCTTCCCGATGGTCGATGCATGCATGCGCGCGGTGCGGGCGACGGGCTGGCTGAACTTCCGCATGCGCGCGATGGTGATGAGCTTCGCCAGCTACACGCTCTGGCTCCATTGGCGCCCCACGGCCCTCCACCTTGCCCGCTGCTTCCTTGACTTCGAGCCCGGCATCCATTTCAGCCAAGCCCAGATGCAGTCCGGCACCACCGGCATCAACACCCTTCGCATCTACTCCCCCGCCAAGCAGGTCATCGACCATGACCCCCATGGCGTCTTCATCCGGCACTGGGTGCCGGAACTGGCCGACGTCCCCGACACCTACCTTCCCGCGCCCGAACGGATGTCGTTGGCGCAGCAAGGCGCCGCCGGGTGCATGATCGGGCTCGACTACCCGCGCCCGGTCGTCGATTTCCGCCTTGCCACGGCCGAGGCCAAGCGCCGGATGCACGAGGTCCGGGCGTCCGAGGCCACCCGATCGGAGGCGAGGCGCGTGTACCTGCGTCATGGGAGCCGCCGCCGCGCCGGTCACCGGGGATCGGACGCCGACGCGCGTCTTCGGGACGGGTTGCTGGGGGATGCGAGGCCCTGCAACCCGGGCGGGTGGTTCCAGCCCGAGCTGCTCGGCTGACCGGGCCCGCCCGTTGGCATGGGCGGGGGCCGTGTGCAGCGACCAAGCCGCGCCTTGCGCTCCGGGTGTTCCGGCGGTTGAGTCCGCCCATGCGATTTCATCATGCGGGCATGCTTTGCGTGGGCCTTGCCGTTGCCGGGTGCGAGCAGGACGAGGTCAAGGTGTACGAGGTGGCCAAGGAACGCGCCGTGCAGGTGGCCGACGCCGGGCGCCCCGCCGTCGGCCCGTCGGCCGGCGCAGCAAGGCAGGACGAGCCCGTCGCCGGCGAGGCGAAGGTCCCGTGGACCATCCCCGGAGGCTGGACCGAGAAGCCCACGGCCGGGGGCATGCGCCTCGCCAGCTACGGCGTGTCCGCCCCGGATGGCCGGGCCGTGGACATCTCCGTCGTCGCCCTCGGGGAGCAGGCCGGCACCGAGCTCGACAACGTCAACCGCTGGCGGCGCGAGCTGGAGTTGCCCCCCATCGAGGAGGCCCAGCTCGGGTCCGTCCGCACCCCCGTCAAGGTCGGGCGCGCCCCGGCCTTCCTCTACGACCAGACCAGCTCCGCCGCCGTCATCGACGGCAAGCACAAGAAGCGCACGCTTGCCGCCATCCTCCCGGCCGGGGGCATGACCGTCTTTTTCAAGGCCATGGGCGAGGCCGCGCTCGTCGAGCAGGAAAAGGCCCGGTACATCGAGTGGCTTGCCTCCGTGAAGGCCGGGCCGGAGCCCGACGAATCCGGGACCTCGACGGCATCCTCGCCATCCGCTTCATCCGTTCCCGGCGCGGCCGGCGTCGCACCCGTGTCCCCGGGAGGGAGCGCCGCCACCACGGCCGGCGGCGGCGACGGCCTTCCCACATGGAAGGCACCCGCGCATTGGAAGCCCGGCGGCCCCCGCCCCATGCGCCTCGCCAGCTTCGAGATTCCCGGCGACGGCGAGCCCGGCGACGTCTCCATCAGCAACCTTTCCGGCACCGGCGGCGGCTTGCTTTCCAACGTCAATCGTTGGCGCGGCCAGGTGGGGATGGCTCCGCTCGACGACGCCGGGCTCTCCCGCGAGACGGTCTCCATGGTGCTCGAAGGCGGACGCAAGGCCACCGTCGTGGACCTCGGTGGATCGGGGCCCAAGCGCATCCTTGGCGCCATCGTCCCCGACGGCGACAAGACATGGTTCTTCAAGCTCACCGCCCCCGATGCCCTCGCCCGCAAGGAGAAGGAGGCGTTCATGGGATGGGTGAAGTCCCTGAAATGGTGACGCCCCGGCCGGAAAGCCGCCCATGAACATCGCGAACGCTTCCTTCCGCGACGTCATCCCGGATGAGGCGGCCGCCCTCCAGCCCATGGCCGCCCGTATCTGGTGGGATTGCTACCGCGGCATGATCTCCGACGTGCAGATCGCCCGGATGCTCGAGGCAATGTATGACCCGGCCCGCGTGGCCGGGGAACTGCGGGCCGGCGTCCGATGGGAATGGCTGCTGCTCGGCTGCGCCCCGGCCGGGTACCTGTCATGGGAGCTGCGCGAGGGCACGTTGCACCTGCACAAGCTGTACCTTGAGAAGGCATGGCACGGGCAGGGGCTCGGCCAACACATGTTGTCCCATGTGGACGACCGCGCCCGCGCGTCGGGGGCGTCCCGGATCGAGCTGCGGGTCAACCGCGCCAACGACCGCGCCCTTCGCGCCTACCACCGCGCCGGCTACCACCGCGTCGCCGACGACGTTCGCGACATCGGCCACGGCTTCGTCATGGACGACCACATCCTTGCGCGCGACCTGGGGCCAACAAGCGAGGTCGCCGGGCGGTCCGGGCCGGGTCAGGGCGGATCGGGCGTGTAGCCCGTGCCGCGCCCGACAACCCACGGATGTCCCGCGATGCCGTGTCGGGCGAGCGCTTGCCGGGACTCGCCCGCCCCGAGGGGTCGGCCTTCCCCGCAAGGCCCTTCAGCAAGAATCGGTCGGGGAGCCCACGTTCCCATTCGTGGAAGGGCCAGTGCCCGTGAGCTGTCGGGAGCGTTCCTTGCCATGCACCGGGATGGCCTTGCCAGATTGCGGTGCCGTTCATGGACATCGGCGGATGGCCGATGACCCTCGCCGGGGCCTTCATGGAACCGGCACGCGGCCGGACGGGAGGAGAGGTCGCTTCGGGGCGGGAACCGGCGCCTGCTGCGGTCCCGTCGCATGGCAACCGAGGAGGGACGTCGGGGGGGCGGAAAAGTGGCGGAGAGGGGGGGATTCGAACCCCCGGTAGTGTTTAGCTACTCACGCTTTCCAGGCGTGCGCCTTAAACCACTCAGCCACCTCTCCGCCGTGAAGGCCTAGATTGCGAGACACGGGCCGCGCCGGGCAAACCCTTTTTGGGGCGTTGGGTGCTCGTCGCCCCAGCCATGCCCCGCGCCGGACCCTTGCCTCGCGGCATCAGGCGAAACCCCATGGGAAGAAGGTCCTGCACCGGAACGGATCGCTCGATGCCGTCGATGTGGACCACGGCGTCGGGCGCGAGCTCAAGCATCCATTGACGGCATGCGCCGCAGGGGGAACGACCCTCGGGCCCGAGGCCGGCATGGGCGTCGAGGCATGAGACCGCGACCGCAAGGATGCGCCGTGCGCCGGCCGTGATCGCCGCCGCCAATGCGGCCCGCTCCGCGCACAACGTGAGACCGTAGCTTGCGTTCTCCACGTTGCAGCCGGGGAACATTCGGCCGTCGTGGGCGAGCACCACCGCGCCCACCCGGAATTGGGAGTAGGGTGCGTGCGCAGGGACGGCGGCGGCGCGCGCGGCCGCAAGGAGCGCGTCGCGGGACGGCATGGACGCCTGGCCGGTCACTTCCCGGACTTGTTCCACTCGCCGATCTTGGCGATGAACGCGTCGGGCCCGCCCCGGAGGTAGCCGACCTGGCGGCCCAGCTCCTTCCCGTCGGCGTCCACGAGGACGAACGTGGGGAACCCGTTGACCTTGTACTGTTTCTTGAGCGCGTCGTTTTGCTTCTTGGTGGCCTCGGGGATGGCTTTCTTGCTGGGGAAGTCCAGCTCGACGAGCACGACGTTCTTGGCGGCGAACTCGGTGAACGCCTTCTGGTCGAGCGACTCCTTCTTCATCTTGATGCACCACCCGCACCAGTCGGACCCGGTGAAGTCCAGCAGGATGGGTTGGCCCTGTTTCTTGGCGAGGGCCTTGGCGGCCTCGAAGTCCGTTCCCCAACCCTCCGCGCCCAGCAAACGGGCTGCCAGCAACAGGGCGGACCCCAACGCGACGATGTTCTTGCTCATGTTTGTCGTGGAATATGTGACGTGCGCCTCGGGCAGGGCGCCCGCCATCGCGGCCGCCCGGCCCTGCTCGTGATGACTCCATGTCGCCGCGTCGGTTTCAATGGGTTTTCACCCCAACGGCGACGGGGGACGTCGAGGGCGGATCAAGCCGCTGCCGCAGGCATGGCATGGCGGCCGTGGCGGTTTCGAGGGCACGCGCCTACACGGGCGGTTCCTGCCGGCTTGTTCCGCCCATGAAGGCGTCCATGCGGCGGCGGTTGCGCTTGGTGGGGCGGCCGCCGGAGGGCGGTCGAAGGGCGGCTTGATCTCGGGCGCGTTGACGGGCGGCCTCGATGGCCTCGGGCGGGGTGAGGTCCTCGGCGTACAACGGGACCCTCGGCGCACCCACGCGGGACTTGGGGAAGCCGAGGACGCGGAGGACTCGATGGAGGAAGTCGGCGCGAATGACGACGGACTCCCCGGGCTGGAGGAAGCGCGCGGGCTTGGCGGGTAGGTCTTGGACCGTCACGCGCCCGGCACGGATGGCCGCGACGGCCATGGACCGGGTCTTGAAGGCGCGCACGGCCCAAAGCCAGAGGTCGAGGCGCATGGTCAGGGCTCCCGGCGGGGACCGGGACGGCCCGGAAGCCCGGCCGGGTCGGCGGCGTCAGGGTGCTCCTTGCAACGGGGGCAGACGCCGAAGAACTGAAGGTGATGGGCGATTTGGGAGAAGCCGTGGCGGAGGGCGAGGTCGGCCTCGAGCTGGGGCGGAAGGCAGGCGTCGATCTCGACGACGATGTTGCAAACGCGGCAGACGAGGTGGTGGTGGTGGCGCGGGTCGTCGGCGTCGGACAATTCGAAGCGGGCGGTGCCGTCGCCGAAGTCGCAGCGTCGGACGAGGCCCATTTCGAGAAGGGTGTGCATGGTGCGGTAGATGGTGGCGAGGTCACAGTCGGACTTGCCGAGGGCGTGGTGGATCTGGCGGTTGGTGAGCGGGATGGCGTGGCTGCGGAGGACGTCGAGGATGGCTTGGCGGGGGCCGGTGATCTTGCGGCTTTGGGCACGGAGCCGGGCGGTGAGGTCGGAGAGGGGCTGCTGGACAAGGCGCCGGGGGTGGGCGTGCTGAGGGCAGGGTTGGTTCATGGCCTTGCGGGGGAACGAAGCCGGGCGACCAGCAAGGAGGCCGCGAAGAGGGCTCCGAAGGTCATGGTGACGGTGGGGCCAGTGGGGAGGTTGAGCGGGTAGGAGAGGAGGACGCCGCCGACGGCGCCCGTGAGGCCGAACGCAACGGTCAGCAGGACATGCGCGCGGAGGGTGTGGACGAGCATGCGGGCGGTCGCCGGGGGAAGGACGACCATGGAGGTGACCAGCAGGATGCCCAGCGCCCGGATGCTCAGGGACACGGCAAGGGTCAGCAGGATCACGAAGCCGTAGTTGAGGAGCCGCACCCGCGCACCGGAGACATGGGCGAGGTCCTCGTGGGCCGCAAGCAAGGCGAGCGGGTTGAGGCTGGCCAGCACGGCGACGGTCACGGCCACGGCCGCGGCGGCGGCCCACGCCACGTCCGACCACCCCACCGAGAGCACGTCGCCAAGGAGGTACTTGTCCAGCTCGGCCCAGCGATTGCGCTGGAGGCTCAGGAGGATGACGCCCATGGCGACGGACACGGACAGGAGCACGGCCATGATCGTGTCGTTGAGAAGGCGCGTGCGCTCGCGCAGCCACAGCATCGTGACCGCCACCATGATGCAGAACGACAGGACCGGGAGGGTGGGGTCCTCGAATCCTGCAAGGAAGCCCGCCGCCACCCCCGTGAGCGCCGAGTGCGCGATGGTGTCGCTGAAGAACGACATGCGCCGGGCCGTGACAAAGACGCCGAGAAGGCCGCAGGCCGGGCCCAAGGCCAAGGCCATCAGCAACGCCCGTTGCATGAACGGCTCCATGAGGAAGTCCGGCATGTCAGCGTCGGTGAAGGGTGATGGGGACGCCCTCGGGCGGGACGGGCGCATGGGAATGGTGATGGTGATGGTACGGCGTGACGTGGATGCCGTACGCGGCCTTCAGGGAGTTGGCGTTGATGACCTCCTCGGGGCGGCCCTCGCAGCAGATCACGCCGTTGAGCGCATAGACCCATGAGGCCCGACGGAACACCATGCCGAGGTCGTGGGATACCAGCACGATCGTGATGCCGAGGCGGGCATGGACGTCGCCGATGAGCTGGTAGAAGTCCTGCTCGCCGGGGGTGTCCACGCCGGCCGTGGGCTCGTCGAGGAGCAGCAGCTCCGGGTCGCCCAGGAGGCTGTACGCGATCAGCACGCGCTGGAGTTGCCCGCCGGACAGCCCGGACAAGGGACGCGACAGCAACGGTTCCATGCCAAGCCCGGGCGCGTGTCGGAGGAGGATGTCGTCGGTCGCGCGCGTGCGCCGGAAGAACCAAAGGCGGGTGTCGGGGCGGCGCAGCGCAAGGAACTCGCGGACGCAAAGCGCGAACGACGGATCGAGGGGGAGGCGCTGGGGGACATATCCGACGCGGCGGAGGACCTTGGGGCCCACGGGCTCGCCGAGGATGCGGACGTTGCCGGCGTCGAGCCTCTGGAGGCCGAGCAGGCAGCGCAGGAGGGTGGTCTTGCCCGAGCCGTTGGGGCCGATGAGGGCCACCATTTGGCCCATGGGCACGCGAAGGTTGACTCCGCGCAGCACGTCGGTGTCGCCGAGGCGCACGCGGGCGTCGTGGACCTCGATGGCGGCAGGGGCGGGGCGGGCGTTGGAGGCGCCCGGGGTCATTCGAGGGAGGAGACCAGCGCCCTGAGGTTGCGGCGCATGCCATCCTCGTAGAAGGCCGCGCCGGGCTTGCCGGTCTCAAGAACGTCCAGCTCGGCGAACTTCACGGACAAGTCCTTGGTGAGCTGGCGGACAAGGCGGGGGTTGAACTGGGGCTCGGAAAAGATGACGCGAACGCCCTTGCTGCGGATCGCGGCGGAGAGGCGAGCCAGGTCCTTGGGGGAAGGTTCCACGGCGGGGGCCTCCTCGACGACGCCAACAAGGTCAAGGTCGTAACGGCGGCAGAGGTAGGGAAAGGCGTCGTGAAAGGTGACAATCGGCTTGCGGGCATGGGGCTGGAGCGCGGACGCCAGCTCGGCATGGAGGGCATGGAGGCGCTCGGCATAGGCCTTGCCGCGCGCGGCGTAGGCTTCCTTGTGTTCGGGGTCGGCGGCGGAGAGGGCGGCCACGATGTTGCTGACGGCGTGGCGGGCAAAGATGGGGTCGAGCCAGAGGTGAGGGTTGGGCGCCTCGCCGGCCGCGTCATGGTCGTGGTCGTGGTGATGGTGGCCGGAGCCGGACTTGGGGTCGGATACGTCGAGCTCGGGGAGGTGATAGATCAACCCGGCCTTGGGGAAGCCATCGGAGATCCGGACGACCTTGGAGGCGGCATCGCGGGCGTTGTTGCGGATGGCCTTGTCGAGCCAGGACTCGATGCCGAGGCCGTTGGCAAGGATGAGGTTGGCCTTGCGGATGCGTTGGATGTCGCGGGGCTTGAGGTGGAAGTCGTGGGGGCCCACGTCGCCGGGGAGGAGCAATTCAACATCGGCGTCGGGTCCGGCGACGTTGAGGGTCCAGGAGTGAATGGGGGCGAAGGTGGCGAGGACGGCGGGGCGCGGGGCGGCGAGGGCGCGGGGATGGCCTAGGACGAGGGAGAGCGCGAGCGCGAGGAGGAGCAGGAAGGGCGAGGGGAGGAAGCGGAGGGAGCGGAGGAAGTGCAGGGGGAGGGTGCGTGGGCGAGGGGAGGGCATGGAAGCTGGGGGATGGATTTGCAAATGGATTGCATCTTCGGGGACCACAACAAACCGCCGCCCGTGGAGGGCGGCGGCATGCATGGCCCGCGTTACTTGACCAAGAGCATCTGCCGGGCGCGCTTGATCGCGGTCGAGAGCCGCCGCTGGTACTGGGCAGGCAGGCCGGTGTACTTCCGCGGCAGCAGGCGCCCGTTCTCGGTCACGAACTGGCGAAGCAAGGCCGTGTTCTTGAAATCGATGGTGTCGATCGTGAAATCAACCTTCGGCTTCGGCCGCGGTGTCCGCGGGGTGTTGCTGCGACGCTTCTTCTTGTCGTCGGTGCTGGTCTTGCGGGGCATGGCTTACTTGATTTCGCGGTGGAGGGTGTGGCGGCGGAGGAAGGGATTGAACTTCTTCTTTTCAACCTTCTCCGTCTGGAGCTTCTTGTTGCGAGTGGTCTGGTAGCGGGAGGGCGGCTTGCCCTCCTTGCGGGCCTCGGTGCACTCGATGGTGACGATCTCTCGGGGCATGGTGATGTTTCCTTATTCCTTTTCCTTGGAAGGCTTTTCCTCGATTTCGACGTCCTCGTCGTCCACATCGACGCTGGCACCGGTCTCGACGGAGCCAAGGGAACCGAGGCGGTTGCGGGAGCGGAGGGCGCCCTCCTTCTCGAGCTGGGCCTGCGCCTCAACGGTGAACCGGGTCCATGGGATGGCGTCGAGGCGGGCCTTGGGGATCTTGGCGTTGGTGAGCTCGCACACGCCGAAGGTGCCCTTCTCGATCCGCTTGAGGGCCTCCTCGATCTCGTAGATGGCGTCCTGGTCGGACGAAAGGAGGCTCAGGGCGAAGTCGCGGTCGAAATTGTCCGTGCCGGAGTCGCCCATGTGGAGCGAGTAATTTTCCATTTCCGCCTGGGACTCCTTGGCGAGGCCGCTCATCTGGTTGCGGAGGCGCTCGTGGAGGTCGAGGAGGTTTTGGTAATACTTCTGCCACTCGGGCTTGACGCGCGAGACGGGCGTCCATGCCGTGGAGGCTTTGCCTGCCTTGGCTTGGGGCCGACCTAGGATGGCGGCCGCGCTTGCAGCACCGATGGTCCGCCCCTTGGCGGGAGCCGGCGCTTCCTTGGCGACGGCCGGCCCCTTGGGCGCGGCCTTCTTCGGCGTCTTCTTGTTCACGCTCACGGCTTTTCCAATGTGGTGGAAGTCTCACCCCGGACCGGCGCGATTTTTTTTCGAGGCCCTGAGGGGCATGTGCACCGGAACGAAGGCCGGAAACGATACCGGGCTGGATTTGGAAATCCATCACTTTTTTCTGGGTGGCCCAAGGGCGCGCGCGCGGGCTGTCCGACGTCCTCGTGGCGCGGCCGGGGCGTCGGTCGTCGGGGCACGGTGGGCGCAGGTGGCCTGGGCGGGTGCGTGGCGCCACCGGGAAGGGTGAAATCGGCGGGCGACGTGGTACGCGTTTGACTTTCGGACGGGCGCGGTCGTTTACTCACGCCCGTTCTTCCCCGGCCGCGGCGAGCGCGGAGCATGGAGGGACGCATCATTGTGGCTGCCAAAGACGATTTCTTGATCGAGACCATGGTGGACATGGGTTTGCTGACCCATGACCAGGTGGATTCCTCCCGTCCCGAAGCCGAGACGAACGGCGAGGGCGTCCTGGACACGATGGTGAAGCTGGGGTTGGCGGACCCGTCGATGGTCGTGGTCGCGAAGGCGACGTACTTTGGGGTTGAGTCCATCCAGCTGGGGGACCTTCGGCTTGGGGACGAGGTGATCGCGGCGGTTCCGAGGCACGTGGCGCGCAAGTTCAATGCCGTGCCGGTGGCGCTGAACGACGGGGCGGTGGCCGTGGCGGTGAGTGATCCATCCGACATTGAGGCGATCGACGGGTTGCAGGTGGCGATTGGCAAGACCGTGGAGCTTCGGGTGGCGTCGGCGGGCGACATCGAGGCCGCCTTGGCCAAGTACTACGGCGGCGGGGGCGGCGGTCGCGACGATGGCGGGATCGCGCAGATGATCCAGGACATCACCGAGGGCGAGGTGGAGGTGACCTCGCTCACGGGCGAGGTCGGGGCGGACGGCGAGGCGGTGGACGCGGACGCGCCCATCATCAGGCTGGTCAACCAGATCATCGTGGATGCCTTCAAGATGCGGGCGTCGGACATTCATCTGGAGCCGATGGCGAGGCGTTTTCGGGTCCGGTACCGGATCGACGGCGTGATGATCGAGCAGAAGGACCCGCCGAAGCGTTTGCAGCCACCGATTGTCGCGCGGCTGAAGATCCAGTCCGGGATGAGCATCGCGGAGCGGCGCATCCCGCAGGACGGCCGCATCCAGACCAACGTGGGCGGCAAGACGATCGACCTTCGCGTGAACTGCCTCCCGACCCAGCATGGGGAGTCGATCGTGATGCGTATCCTCGACAAGTCCGGCCTGAGGCTGGGGTTGGCGGAGCTGGGGTTCTTCGCGGACGACCAGCTGGCGTTCGAGCGGTTGATTGCCTTGCCGGACGGCATCCTGCTGGTGACGGGCCCAACTGGCTCCGGGAAGACGACGACGCTGTACTCGTGCCTGAACTACATCAACCGGCCGGACCGCAAGATCATCACGGTGGAGGACCCGGTCGAGTACATGCTGGCGGGCATCAACCAGGTGCAGGTCAACGAGGTGATCGGGTTCACGTTCGCGCATGCGCTTCGGTCGATGCTCCGCCAGTCGCCGAACGTGATCATGCTCGGGGAAATCCGCGACCTTGAGACGGCGACGATCGCGATCAACGCGTCGCTGACGGGGCACCTTGTGTTCTCGACGCTGCACACGAACGATGCCCCCGGCGCGGTGGCGCGCTTGATTGACATCGGGATCAAGCCCTTCCTCGTGGCGTCGGCCACGCGTTGCTTGATGGCCCAGCGCCTGGTTCGCCGGGTTTGCAAGAGCTGCGGGGCGCCCGCCACGCTGGACGAGTCGGAGTGCCGGTCGTTGAACATCACGCCGGACATGCTCGCGACGGCAACCCCCAAGAAGGGCCGCGGCTGCCCGACGTGCAACAAGACGGGCTGCAAGGGGCGTTTCGGCATCTTCGAGATCTTCGTGATCAACGACCAAGGCCGGAAGCTCATCTTCGAGAAGGTCCCGTCCAACGTCCTGCGCAACAAGGCCCGGGAGATGGGGATGCGCACGCTGCGCGAGGACGGGACGCGGAAGGTCCTGGCCGGGCTGACGACGGTGGACGAGGTCGTCCGCGCGACGGTCGTGGACCATTGACCCGGCAAGGGAACTGCTTTTCAAGGAGCCCAACAACCCCGAGGAGACGAGCCGTCAGGAGAGTCGAAATCAGCGTTTTCAAGCCATGTCGTATCAGATGTCCGACTTGTTGCAGTTGATGGTGTCCGAGGGCGGCGCCGACCTGCACGTTCGCGTGGGAATTCCGCCTGTCATTCGCATCCATGGTGTCCTCCAGCGGGTGGATGGCCCGGTGTTGCGCCCCGAGGACACCGAGGAACTGATGCGCTCGATCACCTCGGAGGACCACATCCAGCACATCCGGGAGAAGGGCGGCGCGGACTTCGGGTTTGCGTTTGGCGAGGCAGCCCGCTTCCGCGTGTCCGCCTTCAAGGAGAAGGGCAACTTCGCCCTCGTGCTGCGGCAGATTCCCTCGAAGCTGCTGACGATGGAGCAGATCGGCATCCCCCCGACGGTGAAGGAATTGCTGTGGCGTCCGCGTGGCCTGGTCCTTGTGACGGGGCCCACCGGGTCGGGCAAGACCACGACGCTGGCGTCGTTGCTCAACATCATCAACGAGGAGAGCAACCATGCCCACATCATCACGATCGAGGACCCGATCGAGTACTACCACAAGCACAAGAAGGCCGTGGTGACCCAGCGCGAGGTGAACGTGGACGTCCCGAGCTTCGCGGAGGCGCTCCGGCGCGCGCTGCGGCAGGACCCGGACGTCATCTTGGTGGGCGAGCTCCGGGACCTTGAGACGATGGAGGCTGCGATCGCGGCGGCCGAGACCGGCCACCTTGTGTTCGGCACGCTGCACACGACGGGCGCGGCGAAGACCATTGACCGCATCGTCAACGCCTTCCCGCAGAACCAGCAGGAGCAAATCCGCATCCAGCTGTCCACGGTGCTGCAGGCGGTGATCTCGCAGTTGCTCATCCCCCGGGTGGACAAGCCCGGCCGCGTCGCCGTGTTCGAGGTCATGGTCAACACGCCCTCCGTGGGCGCATTGATCCGCGACAACAAGACCTTCCGCATCCAGTCGGACATCCAGACCGGCGCCAAGTACGGGATGGTGACGTTGGACTCGTTCCTCATTGACAAGTGGAGCCAAGGGCTGATCGCGGAGGAGGAGGTGGTGACGAAGGCCCAGGACCCGACCACCATCCACCAGAAGGTGCAGGAGATGAAGCAGGCGCGCGCGGAGGCACAGTCCCGACGCAAGTAGCCGGAACGCAACCCCAACCGCCAACCCCGAGACCCATGCCCGACGCAGCCAACGACCCGTTGCTTGCCCTGATCCGCGAACGCGGCCTCCTCGACGAGATGCAACTCGACGAGGTTGCCCAGGAGATGGCCCGGAGCGGGAAGCCGTCGCTCCAGGTCGTGCAGGACTACGGCATGATGGACCTCGACACGGCCCTTCAGGTCATCGCCGATCACCTCGGCACCATGGTCACGCCGGTGGACGAGGGGCAGCTGACGCCGGACGTCTTGGCGACCGTCCCGCCGGAGACGGCGCGGATGTACCAGTGCGTGCCCGTGGCCCAGTACGGCGACACGGTGCAGGTGGCGATGGCGGACCCCTTGAACCCGGCGGCGGTGGACGAGATGTCGCTGACGGTCAAGGGGCAGGTTCAGCTGGTGGTGGCGAGCCCGGCCGAGGTGACGCGGGCGGTGGAGAAGTTCTACCCGGCGCTGGCGGGCGGCGGGTATGCGGAGATGCTCAAGGAGCTGGGTGGCGACGACCTTGTGCCGGCCACGGAGGAGCCGAAGGCCGGCCTGCTGAAGCTCGACGACGCCGTCAACGACGCGCCCATCGTCAAGTTCGTCAACCTTGTCCTCATGCAGGCCGTGCAGGACAGGGCCTCGGACATCCACTTCGAGCCCTTCGAGGACGAGTTCAAGATCCGGTACCGCGTGGATGGCGCGCTGTACGAGATGACGCCCCCGCCCAAGCACCTTGCCCAGCCCGTCACGTCGCGCCTCAAGGTGATGGCCAACCTGAACATCTCCGAGCGCCGCCTCCCGCAGGACGGCCGCATCTCCGTCAACATCGCCGGCAAGCAGATCGACCTTCGCGTTTCCACCTTGCCCACGGCGTTCGGCGAGTCGGTCGTGCTCCGCGTCCTGGACCGGTCCTCCGTCAACCTTGAGATCGAGACCCTTGGGTTCCCGAAGGACGTCCACGAGTACGTGGTGGAGGCAATCAACCAACCGAACGGCATCTTCGTGGTCACCGGGCCCACGGGCTGCGGCAAGACCACGACCCTCTACTCGTGCCTGCGCCGGGTAAACGCGATCGACACCAAGCTGCTGACGGTCGAGGACCCCGTGGAGTTCGACATCGAGGGCATCATGCAGGTGCAGGTCAACGAGGGCGCGGGCCTCACCTTCATGAAGGCGCTGCGGGCCTTCCTCCGGCAGGATCCCGACATCATCATGCTGGGCGAGATCCGCGACCTTGAGACGGCCCAGATCGCGATCCAGGCCTCGCTGACCGGCCACCTAGTGCTCTCCACCCTGCACACCAACGACGCCGCGGGTGCCGTGACTCGCTTGGTGGACATGGGCGTGGAGCCCTTCCTCATTTCCTCCACCCTGCTTGCCGTGCTCGCCCAGCGCCTGGTCCGCCGGGTCTGCGTTCGCTGCAAGACATCCCTCGAGCCCAACGCCGAACAGCTCGCCACCGTCGGCATGTCCGCCCTCGACGTGGGCGACAAGAGCTTCTTCTACGGGCGCGGCTGCCCCACGTGCAACGACACCGGCTACAAGGGCCGCAAGGGCATCTTCGAGCTGCTGGTCGTCACCGACCCCATCCGCACGCTCATCAACGAGCGCGCCCCGACCGTGGTGATCCGGCAGAAGGCGATCGAGATGGGGATGGTCACGCTCCGCGACGACGGGATGCGGTCGGTCTTCAACGCGGAGACGACGGTGGAAGAAGTCTTGAAATACACGTGAGGGCGGGAGCCTGATAGGGACGAGGACCGGAGGACGCTATGCCGAAGTTCAACTACGAGGCCATGGACACCCGTGGCAAGGAGACCAAGGGGGTGCTCGAGGTCGCCAGCCAGGCCGAGGCCATCAACCGCCTTCGCGAAATGGGCTTCCATCCCACCAAGGTGGTGGAGGCGGAAAAGCCGAGGGACGCGGGCAAGGCCGGCGCGGCCAAGGCCAAGGCGAAGGGCAAGGGCAAGGGCGGCGGGATCAACATCAACATCGGCGGCGGCGTCAAGCCGAAGATCCTGACGACGTTCACGCGCCAGTTGGCGACCCTCGTCGAGGCGGGCTTGCCGTTGCTGCGCGGGCTTCGCGTCCTCAGCAAGCAGGAGCGTCATCCCACCCTCAAGCGCATCCTCGGCGAGCTCGCCGAGTCCATCGAGGGCGGCTCCACCTTCTCCGAGGGCCTTGCGCAGCATCCCAAGGTCTTCAACAAGCTCTTCGTCAACATGGTGAAGGCAGGCGAGATCGGCGGCGTGCTCGAGGTCGTCCTCAAGCGCCTCGCCGAGTTCATGGAGAAGGCGGAGAAGATCAAGGGCAAGGTCGTCGCCGCCATGTTCTACCCCGCCGCCGTCATGGTCGTCGCCGTCGGCATCCTCGCGCTCCTGATGATCGTCGTCGTTCCCAAGTTCAAGGCCATCTTCGCGGACCTCCTCGGTGGCGACGCCGGCATGCCGGGCTTCACGGTCTTCGTCCTCAACATCTCGGACACGCTGAAGAACTACACCATCGTCTTCCCCGAATGGGCCGGCGGCTTCCCGTTGCCGGGCCCCGTCATATGGGGCCTCGTCGCCTTCGTCATCGCCTTCAAGATCGCCCTGCGCACCAAGAAGGGTGCCTACGTCTGGGACCAGGTGAAGCTCAAGTTCCCCGTCCTCGGCTCCGTCATCTCCAAGGTCGCCATCGCCCGGTTTACCCGGACCCTCGGCACCCTCGTCCAGTCCGGCGTGCCCATCCTCCAGGCCCTCACCATCGTCCGCGAGACGGCTGGCAACCTCGTCGTCGCACGCGCCGTCTCCGCCGTCTATGACTCCGTCAAGGAGGGCGAGACCATCACCGCCCCGCTCGAGAAATCATCCGTCTTCCCCCCGATGGTCATCTCCATGGTGGACGTCGGCGAGCAAACGGGCGCCCTGCCGGAAATGTTGCTCAAGATCGCCGACAACTACGACGAGGAAGTGGACAACGCCGTGTCGGCCATGACGTCGTTGCTGGAGCCCATCATGATCGTCTTCCTCGCCGTCATCGTGGGTTCCATCGTCATCGCCCTCTTCCTCCCGCTCATCACGCTGATCGACAAGCTCGGCAGCGACGGCGGCGGCGGCGACTAGCCCGGCCTTGCCTGAGTTGGCGGACCGCGCCCCGGGGTTTGCCCCGGGGCGCTCTCTTTTGGAGCCGTCGCGTCGTGGCTCCCGCCGTCGCCCCTTGGATCAAGGCTCCAGCCGGGTCATCGCTACCGAATCTTCCATCGTCAGCCTGCGGAAGCCCCGGATGCGATGGAACGTCAGGAAGTTGGCATCATGTGCATTGTGCGCGCCCCCCATGCCGTCGTCGTGGGCCGTCCGGCATGCGGCCACGATGTCCGGCCCGTCAAAGTGCCAGTCCACGTATTGGAAGCCGTGGTTGTGGTAGTCCACGTGGTGGAGCAGATGACATTGGACCTTCCATTGGCGCAGGTCGGCGCTTGAAGCCAACGCAAGGGTGTTGCGGATGCGCGCGGGCTTCCCGGCCGTGTGCCAGCCGCGCGGGACGACGGAAGCCAACGTCCAGTACCCGCCACCCGCAGGATCCGGGCGCACGGTGAACTTCTTGGCGCCGCCCGGGAAGTCGATGAATCCGGTGTCCGGATTGAAGGCCAAGGACCGTCCGTCGGCGGCGACATCAAGGATGGCGGCCTTTTCGGGGAGCCCACGGGTGTCCACGCGCATGAGGTTCACGAGGCGGCCGTCCGGGGCGACCACGACGTTGCCCTCGAGCCACGCCCCCATGTCGCCGTGGTTCCATGTCCGGTCGCTGGGCAGGAACTCGCTGGTCGTCCAGTTCGCCGCGTCGAGAAGATCGCTGTCCGCCGGGGCGGAAAGGACCCCGGCCCGGTAGTTCACGCCCCATGCCTCGGGAGGGTTGCGCCATTCCATGGCTCGCCAAAGACGTCCTTGGTGCTCGATCACGGGCACGGGCGCGCCATGATGCTGCAACCCGGTCCGCAGCACGCCCGAGCGATCGTCCGTCGGCCGCGACCATGTCCGGCCGCCGTCGGCCGACCGTCGGATGAGGACCCGTCCGTGGTGGCGGTCTGGCCCGAGCAGGTAAAGCGCGCCGCGATGCACGAACAGGGAGGACCAGAACGCGCCCTCGACGACGGATGCAAGGCGCCATGTGCGCCCGCGGTCGGAGGACCGGAAGACGCGCGTGGTGGCGAGGTCGTGCTCCCCGGAGCGAGGCCCGAAGAAGTCATGGGACGCGACATAATCGCCGCCGGGCAGGAGGGCGAGGGATGGCGAGCCGATGTAGAGGCCCGAGGAGGCGGGTGAATGACAGATGACGGTGCCCGGGGGCGTCGTGCGTGGCAGCGAGAACGCGCGAGGGCCTTGGCACGCGGGGGTCAATGCAACGAGGGAGGCGGCGATCCAGTTCCTGCGGGACAGCAATGGCCCGGCGACGGGCATCGAAACGCGATTCATGCGTGCCTTGAATGATGCTGATGGCGACGCGGCGGTCGAAGCGTGAACTGCGGATGGGGGTGGAGAAGTTGCCATTTGACAGTCCGGTGACACGGCGGGACGGTGCCCGACACGAGCGGTGCTTCCGTTGTTCAACCATGGCCGGCATGATTGTTGCCTCATGGGTTGCGAGAGCAGGAGAATTCTATGGGAACACAAGACACTTCAGGGGCGGGGTTGCGCCGCGGCCGTCGCGGCGGGTTCACGTTGATCGAGCTGTTGGTGGTGATTGCCATCATCGCAATCCTCGCGGGGATGTTGCTCCCGGCACTGGGAAAGGCCAAGGCCAAGGCCCAGGGCATCCAGTGCATGAACAACCACAAGCAACTGGCCTTGGCATGGCGCATGTACACGGAGGACAACAACGACCTCCTCCTGTTCGCCTCCGAGAACGGAACCAACCCGGACGGGCTCAAGTACTCGTGGGTGACGGGCACCTTGGACTTCAACCCGGCCAACCGCGACAACTGGGACCCGGACCGCACGATCAAGAAGAGCCCCATTTGGAAGTACTGCGGCAACAACCTCGCGATCTGGCGATGCCCGGCCGACCTCTCGTCGATCACCGTCGCGGGCCGGAAGCTCCCCCGGCTCCGGTCCATGTCCATGAACACCTTCTTTGGCGGATGGGCCGGGACCGACGGCGGATACTCCCAGGACGTCGGGACCTTTCGCATCTATCGCAAGATGGGCGACCTGACCGACCCGGGCCCTTCGCAGACATGGCTGCTGCTCGACATGCGCGAGGACAGCATCGACATGGGCAACTTCCTCGTGAAAATGCGGGGCTTTCGCACCAACCCGGGCCTTTGGGGCTTCTTCGATCTCCCGGGCTTCTACCACGGGCGTGCCGGGGGCTTTTCGTTTGCGGATGGGCATTCGGAGATCCGGAGGTGGGTGGACGCGCGAACGACGCCTCCCCTCAAGAAGGGCAGCATCGTGGTGGATGACATCACCACGGCGAACAACCAAGACGTGTCGTGGCTCCAGGAGCGGACGACGCGCCCGAAGTGACCGGGCACGGTTCGGGAAGCGTGGATTCGTGACTGGCCTTGCTGGGAAGGCCAGCCTAGATCGCGTTCTGGGACTCAACCCAGCGGACAGCCTCCCGGACGAGCTGGGTTGCATCCTTGGCGCCCAGCTTGGTCTTCAGGTTCGCGCGGTGCGCCTCGACGGTCTTGATGCTCACGTTGAGCCGGCCCGAGATCTCGCGGGTCCCATGCCCGTGGCCGATGAGTTGAAACACCTCGAACTCCCGGTCGGATAGCTTTTGAACGAGGGAATCGGGGCCCCCTCCCGGGCGCTTGGAGGGAGTGGCGTCGCGAGCCAGCGACTCCAGGATTCGGCTCGAGACCGCCGGGCTCACATGGATTCGTCCGGCAAGAATGGTGCGAATGCCCTCCAGCACCGCCCGGCCGCCCGCCGACTTCATGAGGTAGCCCCGCGCGCCTGCCCGGATGGCGCGTTCCGCGTAGAGCGATTCGTCGTGCATGGACAGCACCAGCGTCGCGACGCCTGGGTGACGGACGGCGAGGTCCTTTATCCATTCCAGCCCGTTCCTCCCGGGCAGGCTGAGGTCGGCTACCACAAGGTCGGGCCGCAACCTCTCCACGGCGGCCAACGCGGAGGCCGCGTCCTCGGCCTCGCCGCACACGACGAGGTCGGCCTCGTTGCCGATCATGGCGGCAAGGCCCTGCCTCGTGATGGGGTGGTCATCGACGAGCAGGATGCGCCGGGCGCGTCCGGCCCTTGACCTTGCTTCGGCCTTCATGGGTGGGGTGCGGGGTTGGGTGGACATCGACGGGCACGGTGCACGTGACGGAAGTGCCGCCGGAGGGTTCGCGCTGGATGGAAAGGTGACCGCCGATGATCCCGGCGCGGTACTGCATGATGCGAAGGCCCATGCCGGCGGAGCTGGGCAGGCTTGCCGGGATGCCCTTCCCGTGGTCCCGGACCAGAAGGCGGACCTCGCCGGGGGACCGCGACACATGAACCTCCACATGTCTCGCCCTGCCATGTCGAAGCGCGTTCGAGATGGCCTCCTGCGCCACCCGGAACAGGTGCGTCGCGACGGGCAGGTCGTGGAGCGCGACGGGCTCCGGGCAGTGGAAATCGACCCGGACGTCGAAGTGCCGGGCGGTGCGGACGGCCAGTTCCTCCAGCGCGGTGGCGAGGCTGTCGGGGCCGGGACGCAAGGGGGACATCCCGTGGGACAGGTTCCGGGTGTGCTCGGTGGCGGAGCGGACGAGCGCGGCGACCTCGTCGGCGGCGGCAGCCTCGGGGCGCCGGGCCTCGTGCAGGCGGGTCGCGAGCGTCTGGGCCATGAACTCGATCCCCGCCAGTTGCTGGCACAGGTCGTCGTGCAGGTCCTGTGCGATCCGTTGCTGGGCCTGCTCCGAGATGTGCAGCACCTCGGATTGCAACCGGCGCCGCTCGGTGATGTCCCGCAGGATGCCGGTGAACAGGCGCCTTCCCCCCACGCGGAACTCGCCAACGGACAGTTCAATGGGGAACACGGTCCCGTCCTTGCGACGCCCGAACACCTCGCGACCGATGCCGATGACCCGGCGCTGGCCCGTCTCGCGGTACTGGTGCAGGTAGCCGTCATGGCGGGAGTGGTAGGGCTCCGGCATGAGGGAGTTGATGTTGCGGCCCAGCAGCTCGCCCTGCGGCCAGCCGAACATGGCCTCGGCAGCCGGGTTGATGGAGTCGATGTGGCCGCGCTCGTCGATGGTGACGATGCCCTCGACGGCGGTGTTGAAGACGGCTTGCAGGCGGGCCTCCACCTCGGAGGCGGGCGGGGCAGCGGCGGGCGGGGCAGCGGGGCGATTCGCGCGCGGGCGGGCCCGGCCCGGGCGGGCCGTGGCGAGGTTGCGCTTTGCTTGCTGCTTCATGGACCGTGGGATGACGCCATGCGAACGGGGCATTGGAAAACCTGAATTGCTCGCGGCGAGCGGCGTGGGGTTGGCCATGGCGCGCCGGGGCGGTGGAGGGCGGGTCAGGCGACCCCGACATGGCCGCGGTATTGGGTGGGAGACTTGCCCATGACGCGGCGGAAGACCCGGTTGAAGTGGGTGAGCGACTGGAACCCGACCTCGTAGGCGATCTCGGAGATGCGGAGGTGGGGGTTCAGGAGGAGTTCCTTGGCGCGCTCGACGCGTAGCCGGGAGACGTAGTCCGTGAAGTGCAGGCCGGCGTGCCTGCGGAAGCTCTTGCAGAAGTAGAACCGGCTCATGTGAACGGCCTTGGCGACGTCCCCGAGGGAGATGTCCTCCGAAAGGTGCTCGGCGATGTAGGCCTTGGCGCGGGTGATCACGGGCGGCTCCGCGTTGGCCTGCCGGATGGCGAGTTGGTTGGACGCGGCCGAAAGCTGGCTGGCGAAGTGAGCGAGCAGCTCGACCGCGCCTTGATACTGGCGACGGGTCATCGTGGGCGACTTGAGCCATGCTTCCGCAAGGGCGGCCCGGTCCCCCGGCACGCCCAGCTCGTCGAGCTTCCTCCGGACCTTTCCGAAGCGTGCCTTGCTGGGTGCCTTGAGGGCGACCTGCCCGGTCTGGAGATGCCCGATAACCTTGCTTCCCACCCGCACGGGAACGGCGGAGTCCGCTAGCCCTGCGAAGCACACGCTCGTGACGGGCTTGTCGGTGGCGTTGTCGGAGAGCTGCTGCTGCACGTGGAGGCACGCCGCGCAGCTGCGGCTCTGGGAGGCCATGAGCGCGCAGAAGGGGTTCTGGTGGCGGCTGTCCTTTTGCGCGACCTGCCATGCGTCCGGCGTGCGGAGGGTGAGCGGGAGCCCGGTGGCCTCCCCAAATGAACGTTCGTAGCCGCGGAACAGTTCCGACCCGGCCATGGTTTCGAGGATGGAATCCTTGCTGCTCATGCTTCGCCTTTCTTGTCGTTGCGAATGCAATCTTGGGCTGGCGCGTCGTCGTCGGGAACCCGGGTCAACCCCGAACGATGCCTCGGGCATGGCCCGCCCATCCTCGGGGAATCCCCTAGGCCTGCGGCCTCGCGTGCCCGCCTTGGTTACAGGGCCGACGCAAACTCCGTCGCGCGCCGCTCCGACCAGTACGACTCCGACCCGAACGAAACGAATCCCACGTGCCCGCCATGCTCGGGGGCCTCGAGGTGCAACCACGTGCTCGCCTCCGCCTCCGCCCACGGGAAGCAACCCTCGGAAAGAAACGGGTCGTCCATGGCGTTCACCAACAACGCCGGCACCCTGATGCCGCGGAGATGGGCGTTCGCGCTGCTCCGGGCCCAGTAGTCGTCGGCGTTCAGGAACCCGTGCAGCGGCGCGGTGTAGCGCTCGTCAAATCCCCGGAAGTCCCGGATCCCGTCGTAGCCCTCCAACGAGACGCGGCCGGGAAACTGCGCGGCCTTCGAGGTCATTCGCCCGCGAAGGTCCGACAGGAAACGCCGCATGTAGAGCCGGTTCGCGGGCCGCGCCATGCGTTCCGCCGAGCCGCGCAGGTCCGTGGGCACCGAGAATGCGACCCCGCCCACCACCGCGCGCGGCAGGTCGGACCCGCGCTCGCCGAGGTACTTGAGGGTGAGGTTGCCCCCGAGGCTGAAGCCCACCGCCACCAGCTTGTCGTGACGGCCCGCGCCGAGCACGGCGTCGATTACCTCGGCAAGGTCCGACGACGCGCCGCTGTGGGTGAACTTGAGGAGGCGGTTGGCCTCGCCGGAACAACCGCGGAAGTTCCATGCGGCGACGTCCCAGCCCGCCGCGTTGAAGGCGCGCGCCATGCCGAGGACGTAGGGGCGGCGCGAATGCCCCTCGAGCCCGTGGGAGACCACGGCCACGCGCCGCGCGCCCACCCGCGAGTGGTCCACGTCCACGAAGTCGCCGTCCGACAGCACGACCCGCTGCCGATCGTAGGGGACGGGCGCGACCCGGCGGCTCAGCGTGGGATAGACGGTCTGCGCATGGCCGTCCCGGAGCAGCCGGGGGGCGACGTAGGTGGAGGCGAGAATGCGGGGCAAGGGGTTCCTATTGCCACGGGGCCGTGGACTCCAGGCCCCACACGTCGGCCAACGGCTGCCGCCTTCGCACCACCGCCGCCTTCTTGCCATGCACGAGCACCTCGGCCGCGAGCGGCCGGGAGTTGTAGGTCGATCCCATCACCGACCCGTACGCCCCCGCGCTCATGAACGCGAGCAGGTCGCCCTCGCCCACCTTGGGCAACGGACGGTCCTTTGCGAACGTGTCGCCGGACTCGCAGATGGGGCCGACGACGTCCGAGGGGATCATGGCGCCGCCCTTGCGCGTGACGGGCACGATCTCGTGGAAGGAATCGTAGAACGCGGGCCGGATGAGGTCGTTCATGGCGGCATCGACGATCACGAAGTTCTTCTTCCCGGTCTTCTTGATGTACTCCACGCGTGACACGAGGACGCCCGCGTTGCCGGTCAGGAAGCGGCCCGGCTCGAGCAGGATGCGCAGGCCGAGCGGCCGGAGCATCGGGACCAGCTCGGCGGCGTAGGACTCGGGCGTGAGGATTCCCTTGCCCTTCGGGCCGGACCACCAACCGGGGGAGCCCGAGGCAAGGGCGTCCTGGTAGATGATGCCAATCCCGCCGCCGATGCTGAAGAACTCGAGCCCGTGACGGAGCGCGAGGCGCGTCACCAGCGGCGCCACCTTCTCGACCGCCTGCCTGAACGGCCGCACGTCCGTGAGCTGCGACCCGATGTGCATCTGGAGGCCCCTCAGCCGGATGTGGGGCAGGCGCGCGGCGCGCGCATAGACCTTCTCGATGGACTCGAAGGCGATGCCAAACTTGTTCTCGTAGGTGCCGGTCGTGATCTTCGCGTGGGTATGCGCGTCCACGTTGGGGTTCACCCGGACCGCGACCGGCGCAATCTTGCGGAGCCGGGTGGCGACCTTCGAGATGCGCCGCAGCTCGGGCTCGGACTCGACGTTGAAGCTGTAGATCCCCTGACGGAGCGCGTAGCGGATCTCCTCCTCGGTCTTGCCCACGCCCGCGAACACGCAGCGCGAGGGATCCCCTCCCGCCGCCAGCGTCCGCGCCAGCTCCCCGGCGCTCACCACGTCGAACCCGCTCCCCAGCCCGGCCAGCGTCCGGATCACCGCGAGGTTCGAGTTCGACTTCATCGCGAAGCACACCATGCGGTCCAGCGGCTCCAGCGCCCCGTGCAGCCGCCGGTAGTTGTCCGTCAGCGTGGCCTGCGAATACACGTACAACGGCGTCCCGTGCTTCACGGCCAACGCCCCAAGCGACGAATCCTCGCAGAACAGTTCCTTTCCAACGTAGCGAAACGAATGCATCCCGGGACAGCGTGCCAAAGCAAGGCAACCCCGGGCAAGGCCGCCCCGCCCTTAGCCGGAGCGATGCAGTTGGATCGGTCGTGCTTGCTCGATCTGCTTGCGCAACTCCTTCGTCGTTCGCTCGTTACGGGCCTCGTACCGGCCCGCGCCTCGCTCACTCCTCGGCTTGCGCAAGCATCTGCTTCGCAATCACTTCCCTCCCAACTGGATCGTTACGGCTTAGCCGGAACGATTCAGTTGGATCGGTCGTGCTGGCTCGATCTGCTTCGCAATGACTTCCCTCCCAACGGAATCGCTCCGTCTTCAGCACGCTGCCCAAATCATTCTGCCGCGCAAGCGGACGTTGCCAACCCACCGCCATGTCGCGCCCGCAAGCCACCTGCCCCGGTACCCGTCGATTCGCTGGTGTCGTTGACACGGGGAAACCGCCCTCCTAGATACCCACTAATGGTTATTCCCGCCGCGTTACCCGGCGTGCGGGCGTGCCACGGAGAAGCAAACATGAAGACCGCAAACGCAGGCGCCATGGCGATGGCCATCGTCGCCGTCCTCGGTGCCCTACATCCCATCCAGGCAGGAACCCTCGCCTTCGGATACACGCAAGGCCCCCTTCCGCCGGGCATCGGCGACGCCGTTCCTTACACGGCGACGGGTGAGTACGGCGACAGCCTCAAGTGGTCGGCGAAGGACGGGCCGCAGGCAGAATTATCGTTCTCCTACCATTCAAACTATGACCAAGCCCTCGGCATGACCGTGCGACTGTACGACCAAGACGGCCCCAGGGTCAGCGGCATGCCCTCGCCGGGCACCTTGTTGCTGATGGAACAGATCGACGTCAGGAAAGGCGGCGGTGAAGTCAACTTGGACCTCGGCGCCGACTTCTGGGCCAAGGCGCCGTCGCAACTCGTCTTCACCGTGAACTTTGGCAAGATGGCGGACGGCCACCAGGCCGGCTTGTACGCGGCAGGCGGCCCCTTGGGCGACCAGTACCGAGACACAAAGTATTGGCAGCGAGACTGCCCCGATGGCGGGGAATGGAACCTGGTCAAGTTCGAGGGCTTGACCACGGCGGCTGCGGAGTTCGTGACCGTCATGCGCGTCACGCATCTCCCGGAGCCCTCGACGTGGGCCCTGGCCGGCGTGGGCGCGGCAGGAATCCTGCTCGCAGGTTGGCGTGGAAAGGCAAAGAGGGCAGCTTGCGTTCATGGAGCGGATGCGAGCGCACGTTCGTGAGTGGACAAGTTGGGCAGCCTGCGCGGGGCTGGCGTGGGCGACGGCGGCGGGGGCATGGGCGGGTGACTTCGTTCACGCGCCGGCCCAACCGACGCTGGACCGGTTGCTGTACCCGTTCGCGCCGGATGGCGGCACACGGGGCATTGCGTACACCTTTGGCTCGTTCGACTCGCGCTTCGACACCCGCGACGCCCAAGTGTTGATGGGCTGGGACTTGGCGGGCACGGAGGTCCCCGTCGGCTTGAAGCCATCGCGGTACCTCGTGCGGCGGCTGCGGATCTCGGTGCAAGTGGTGTCCGACGCCTCGTTCGAGTACGACCCCACCCATGACGTCGCGTGGACCTACGCGACCAATCAGCCCGGCTACATCAAGGACATGGACTTGGGTCGGCCGGCGGAGGTCGTGGGGGCGGCGTTTCGCAATGGATTCACGGCGGAGACGTTCAAGGAGACGTCGCCCTTCGGCTTCGTGGGTTCCTTTGTCGCGTCCAACATCGCCATCCAGACGCGCAATGCCTACGCCGCCGCATTCGGGCCAGACGGCGCGTTGGTGGACATCGCCAACAATGTCGGGCAGGTGAATGCGGCGTACACGAACGGGACGTTCGAGGTGGTTCCTTGGGCGGTAGGCCGCGCCCAGGATGTTCAACCCGGCCAGCGGGTACCGTTTGGCACGTGGTTTGACTTCGACATCAACCTCTCGGACCCGCTCGTGGCCGCGTACGTCCAAGCGGGCCTCAGCGAAGGCCGCCTTCGCTTCTTCCTCACGTCGCTGCACCCGGCGGCCCAGTCCGGCTTTGGCGGGGCCGGCGCATACCCGTACTGGAGCCTTCGCGAGAACCTGCTCGGCGATCCGCCCCGGCTGGAACTCATCGGCACGGCCGTGACGGACACCGACTCGGATGGCAACGGCGTTCCGGATGACTGGGAACGCTTCTACTTCGGCCCAGCGGGATCCAAGCGTGATGCTGACATGGACCAGGACGGCGTGTCCAACGTGCAGGAGTGGCGGGATGGAACGGATCCCACGAACCCGCGGAGTGCGTTGCTGGTCTCGGGCATGAATTGGAAGGGCTCCGGCACGGTGCTGCGCTTCCCGGTGGCACCGGGCAGGCGACATACGGTGGAGAGCAGCTCGGACCTCAAGTCATGGAGGCCAGCAACGGGCCGCATGACGTTTCGCGGGGACGGCCTTGCGGAATGGATGGAGGAGGATCCAGCCCTGCCCCCCGCGGGACCGGCGGCCCGCTTTTACCGCGTCGTGAGCACGGAATGATCCGGGATGATTCGGTCGGCAGGGAAATGATGGCGCCGCGGGCAAAGTGGCAGCGACATCCCGCCGCTGGACGTGATCCAACCAGAGCCGAGACGGCTCTGCCACGTTTCCGCCGGGTGCGGACACCCGGCCTACCACCCGGACCGGCCCCTTCCAACCTCACCCGCCAGGTGAGGTCTCGGATGGATCCCACAGGGCCTCTTTGCCTTGATGGGACGGCCATTTCCTTGCCTTGAAGCCCTCTTTGACTGCCGTTTTTGGGGTGAACCGTTCCGAATGATCCCTAACGAGCCGGGGCGCCCTTCATGGCGGCGATGACGGCAGCCAGGATGAGGATGCCGCCCGCGACGCGTAGCAGGAAGGTGCGTCGGCCGACGGACGCGCGCTCGGTGTTCCCAAACCAGCGTCCGGCCCACCACACGAGCGCGAGGCTCCAGAGCCCGCGCGTGCCGTACACGACGTTGACCCCGGCCGCGTCACGCCAATGCCCGATCGACCACGTCACCAAGATGGCCTGCAACGCGGAGCATGCCGTGGCCAAGCCAATCCACTTCCAGGCCGCCTTGGGCGCGCGAAGCGATGCCCGGCCGAGAAAGGGCAGGAACAGCAGCGACTCCCCCGCGAGCGCCAGGAACAGGAGAGGGAGGAAGTTGAAGGTGCCAAAAGGCGCGGCCCAGAGCTGGATCAGGACGTCCGTGAGGGCGAAGCAAGCCGCGCAGCCCAAGGCGAGGAGGATCGTGAGGCCCGTCCGGCGACCACCGTGCCAGTCGGCGGCGCCCATCACCAGGACGCCGCCCGTCGCCAGCCCCGCCGCCAGGAATTGAGGTGGCGTCACCGGCCAATCGAAGACCACCCGCCCCAGCAAGGCCACCATCACCACCTTCGATCCCAGCAACGGCGTCGCCACCGAGACATCCCCAAGCCGAAGCGACAAGACGTTGAGCAAGTGCCCGAGGACGAAAGCCGTGGCCGTGATGGCGGGCAGATGCAGCAGGCCCCAGGGCACCGGCCTTTCCTCAAGGAGAAACAGCGGCAGGAACGCGACGGCGAGGACGACGTTGTTGAGGATGACGGCGTGGGCGACGCCCGCGCCCTCGGCGAAGGCCCGCTTGTAAACCAGCGACCCCATCGCAAAGGCCACGGCTGCCAACAACGGCACCAAAAGGTACAACGTCATGGGCCGCGCTTCCCGAGTCGGTCAATCGATGCCATGAGCGTGTCGGCCACTTCCTGGTAGATCGCCTTGAGCCGTTCCTTGCCGCAGTGGCGGGACTCGGCACGGAGCGCGGCGAAATCCATGGGGGCACCGAAAATGACGGTGATTCGACGGGGCCGCGGCCATGCATGGTGCCGTCCCCATGCCTCGAAACCACCCACCACGCAGACCGGGATCACGGGTGCGTCCGACTTGATCACCGTCAGCCCAATCCCGGCTCGTGCGGGCTTGAGCGTGCCGTCGGGTGACCGTGTTCCCTCGGGAAACAAGAGAATCCCCTCCCCTGCGGCGAGACGGTCGAGAACGGTCTTGAGGCCGGCGCCGCCGCCGCCATCGCGATCCACCGGCACGGCGTTGAGCTGTCGAATGATCCAACCCAAGCCGGGGATGTCGAAGAGCGACTTGCGGGCAAGGAAGTAGATGCCGCGCGGCAGGGCACAGCCAATCAGGGGCGGATCCGCGAAGCTCACGTGGTTGGACGCAAGGATCACCGGGCCCGTGGGCGGCACGTGCTCCACGCCCTCGGCCCGGAATCGGAACCAGACCCGGGCCATGGAGGCCACCACGACGGCGCAGGCCCGGTACAGCCATCGGGCCGGGCGCGCCTCGGTGGTTGCCTGCCTCGGGTTCATCTCATTCGATTTCCACGCGCAACCCGTCATGGGCCAAGGTCACGCCATCCGGCATCTCCGCTTGATCCCGGTCGTGGTCGTAGTCGTGGGTGAGGTGGGTGAAGAAGGTGCGCCCCGCCCCGATTCGCCGCGCGGTGGTCAGCGCCTCGTCCAGGCACATGTGCGTCGGGTGCGGGTCGCGCCGGAGGGCATCCAGCACGACGACCTCGCAGCCCCGGGCCGCCTCGATCGCCGCCGGCGTCACCTCCTTGCAGTCGCTGTAGTACGCGAGTCGCCGACCCTCGTGCTCGAACAGGAACCCGAGCGTCTCAATGCTGCCGTGGGGAAGCGGGAAGGGCCGGACGTGGATGTCGCCCACGCGGAAGGGACCGTCGATGATGAGCGGCTTCGGTTGGAAATAGGAACGGGGGATGGGACGGCCGTCGAAGGCGTATTCGTAGATGCGTTGGAGGTCGCGCATGGTGACCTCGGAGGCATGGACGGGCAGCCCGCCACCCCGCAGGTCGCAAACCCGGCGACAATCATCCATGCCCATCACGTGGTCCGCATGCGCGTGCGTGATGAGCACGGCGTCCAGGTAACCCAAACCTTCCCGGAGCATCTGCATCCGGAAATCCGGGGTGGTGTCCACGACAAGCCGGGTTTGGTCGGTCTCGACGTAAATGGACGACCGGAGGCGATGGTTTCGGGGGTTGGCGAGGAAGTCGGCAGGGTAGGCCTTGCCGATGATGGGGACGCCTTGCGAGGTGCCGGTGCCCAGAAACCGGAACGAGAATGACATCGAGTCGGGAGGCTGCCCCAGACGTCAAGAAATGCCAGCGGTCAATCCGGGAACTGCAACGTGTACCAGCCCACAACAAAGCGTCGCCACGGGATGTCGATGCACGCGTCGCCGCGCGTCGGTCAGCGTCCCTCGGTCAGCCCTGCCGGGAGCCCGGACTCCCAGCTCTTGGGCGTGGACCACGGCCGGGTGCTCAACTCGTCTTCTGACTTGCAACCCACCGCGAGGAATGAGGCGGCGGCAACCAACAACATCGCAACCAGCGGACGGCTCGTCTTCATGGACGAACTAGTACAGAACTTGGTCGTTTTCGGCAACGCGCACGTCGCCCTGCTTCCAGGCCGGAAGGATGTTGGCAATGGCGCGATTGGCCTCGACGGAGACGACGGCGGCCTTGCCGATAAGCTTGTTGCCGCGACGAATGAGGAACTCGCCGCGCTCCTTCACGCCTTGGTTCTCGCCGATGTCGAGCAGCACGAAGTCCTGGAGCGGTCCCACGGCCAGCACGTTGCCCTTGAGGCCGTCGGGCATCTTCACCTTCTCGTCGGGGGCCTCGTACTTCGCCAGCCGGTTTTCGAGGCGACCGATGCGCTTGAGGAAAATGGCCTTCTCGTCCTCGAGGGCGACCTTCGCCTCGGCGGTCTTCTTCAAGTCAGCCCGAATCTGGATGACTTGGTCGGGCTTGACGCCCAGCGCCTGCCATTGGGCGAGTTCGGCTTGGGCCTCGTTCCTCTCCTTGGTGGTCTTCGCGAGGTTGGCGTCCAGTTGATCCGCGCGCTTCTTGTTGTTGCTGGCCGCAACCGTGGCCTCCTCGAGCTGGGTCTTCGTGGTGTCGAGTTCCTTCGACCGCGCCTCGAGGTCGGACGACGTCTTCTTCAGGTCGGACTTGGTCTTGTCCAAGGCCGTCTGGGTCTCCTGCAAGTTCTGGGTGGTGGTGGCGAGGTTCGTCCGGAGATCCTTCACAGTCGGCTCGGTGAACATGAACGAGACGACGAGGCTGCCGATGGCAGCGAGAACGGCGAGAATGAGGGCAACGCGCAACATGACAGGAACTGTTTGCCGCAGGCTATGGGAGGCGGAATCACGGTGTCAACGACCGGGGCGGGGAAGTTGTCGGCTTCCAACCCTTGGGATCGTTGGCCTTGGCGGACCCGTCCCGGGCGAAGCCCACCCACTCATCGCGAAGCCGCAACGATTCAGCTGGGAGGGAAGTGATTGCGAAGCAGATGAGCGAACGACGAAGGATGTGCCGAGGCAGAGCAAGCCCGCACGACCGATCGAATGGAGTCGCTCCGGCTCAGCCACGCTCCGTCAACGACAGCAGCGCCACCGCCGCGCCAAAGGCCGCCACCGCCGCCCCCAGGCGCGTGACGCGCGACGGAGAGGCGGCCAGCCATGCCGTCAGGTCTCGTACACGCCAAGGCGACCCCACCCACCACACCGCGCACACGATCACCGCGTAGCTCCAGAACGACAGGACCAGCGACCACGGGTTGTCGCTCGGGCGGCGCACGTCCAGCACCAGGTCGCACGCCAGCAAGGCCAGCACGCACGCGCCGCGCACCGACAGGTAGTCCTGCACGAAGATGCAGCACCCCACCCCCAGCAATCCAAAGCCCCCGTACAGCACCGGGCGCCACTCCGCGAAGTCCTGGATCTCCGAGCGATAAAGGTTCGAGACGAACCACGCCGTCCCGGCGAGCATCAACAGCATCCCAATGCCCACCTTGCGGGGGAACGCCCTCAGCCACTCCCCGGCGGCCGCCGGCTTCAACAGCAACGCCAGCCCCGCCAACGCGTGTGCCCCGCCCACGCCCAGGTAAACCTCCGACAATTTCATGCGATGACGCCCTCTGATTCCGGTTGATCCGCGACCCCCACGACGGCCGGGTCGCCATACAAGGTAAAGGTTCCCACCCGTTCCACCCGCAGGTCCATGACCTGTCCCACGTGCCGCGGCGCGCCCGGGAACACCACGATCTTGTTGCATCGCGTCCGCCCCTCCAGCCGGGCCGCGTTCCGTCGGCTCGGGCCCTCCACGAGGATCTCGACCGTTCGCCCCACCAACGCCTCGTAGCGTTGGGCCCCGATCTCGTTGACCAGGTCCAGCAGGCGTCGATGGCGTTCCTCGATCACCTCCTGGGGCCATTGCCCGTCCATCGAGGCGGCCGGCGTGTCGCGACGCTGCGAGTACTTGAAGACGAACGCGTTGTCGAAGCGCACCGCCCGGCACACGTCCAGCGTCTGCGCAAAGTCCTCCTCCGTCTCGCCCGGGAAGCCCACGATGATGTCCGTCGTGATCCCCATGCCGGGCCGCACGGCACGCAATCGCGCCACCAACGACTCGAACCGCTCGCGCGTGTACCCGCGATGCATCGCCTTCAAGATGCGATCCGACCCCGACTGGAGGGGCAGGTGGGCGCTTTCCACCAGCTTGGGCAGGCGGCCATAGGCCTCCACGAGGTCGTCGCCGTACCCCTTGGGATGCGGGGATGTGAACCGGATTCGGCGGAGGCCCTCGACGTCATGCAACGCGTCCAGCAACTGCACGAACCCGCTCCGCCCGTCGCGGGCCGGGATTTCGCGCCGCCCGAAGCTCGTCACGATCTGGCCCAGCAACGTGACCTCGCGCACGCCGCGCGCGACCAACCCCCGGGCTTCCTCGACGATCTCGTCGATCGACCGGCTCCGCTCGCGCCCGCGCGTGAAGGGCACGATGCAGAAGGTGCAGTGCTGGTTGCAGCCCTGCATGATGCTGATGAACGCCGTCACGGCCCGCGCCGCGCCCGATGCGACGTCGGCCGGCGCGAGGTGGGCGTCGATGCGCGACTGGCTTCCCTCCTCGTCCGCCGTGTCCACCACGGTCTCGGCCTGGCCCGAAAGGAGGGCGTCCAGGTGCTCGCCGGTCCGATGCGCCTTTTGGGTGCCGAGGACGAGGCGGACGCCGGGCACGTCCCGGACCAGCTCCGCCGCGCGGGACTGGGCCATGCAGCCGAGGAAGCCGAGGATCTTTCCGGGGTGATGGAGGCGCGCATGGCCGGCCACGGCGCGCATCTTGCCCAGCGCCTTTTGCTCGGCCAGGTCGCGCACGCTGCACGTGTTGAGGAGCACCACGTCGGCGCCGCGCTCGTCGTCCACCAAGACATGCCCGCGCGCGACCAACGACGCGGCGACCGCCTCGCTGTCGCGCTCGTTCATCTGGCAGCCGTAAGTCTTGATATGGACGCTCGCCATCGTGGCCGAATCGAGCCCGCACCTTATGGAAGGTGGGCGTGCATGGGAAGGACGCCCTTGGCGAGCAAGGACGTCATGCAACACTAGCCGCCGAGCGCGTGTTCCATGCTCTCGACGAGCGCATGGAGGGAGGCGGCGATGATGTTGGAGCTGACGCCGACCGTGCCCCACTCGCGGGAGCCGTCGGTGGAGGTGATCAAGACGCGGGTGCGGGCGGCGGTGCCGGCGACGCCATCCAGGATGCGAACCTTGTAGTCCGTGAGGCGAACCTTGCTGATGCGCGGGAACGAACGGGACAAGGCGGCGCGCAAGGCGCCGTCGAGGGCGTTCACGGGGCCGTCGCCGTCGGCCACGGTGTGGTGGACGGCGTCGCCCACGCGGACCTTGACGGTGGCCTCGCAGACGGAGTCGGAAGGGTTGCCGCGCATGGAGACATGGAAGGCCTCGACGACGAAGCGGGGCTGGAGGCCGGGCTGGAGCATGCGTCGCACCAGCAAGGCGAGGGACGCCTCGGCGGCCTCGAACTCATGGCCCTCGTGCTCCAGGTCCTTCACGCGTTGCAGGATGGCCTTCACCTCGGGCTTGGTGTCGTCGAGGTCGAGCCCAAGGGAACGGGCCTTCATGAGGATGTTGGCGCGACCGGAGAGGTCGCTGACGAGGATGTTGCGGGCATTGCCGACGAGCGAGGGGTCCACGTGCTCGTAGCTGGCGGCGAGCTTTTGGACGGCGTTGACGTGCGTGCCGCCCTTGTGGGCGAAGGCTGCGGAGCCCACCCACGGCTGGCGGGGGTTGTGCCGGATGTTGGCGATCTCGTCCACGAACTGGGAAAGGTCCTTGAGCTTGCGGAGCGTGGCGGGCGTGACGACGCGGAGGCCCATCTTGAGCTGGAGGCAGGGCAAGGCGGTGATGAGGTTGCAGTTGCCGGTCCGCTCGCCATAGCCGTTGACCGTGCCCTGCACGTGCCGGGCTCCGGCGTCCACGGCCGCGAGCGCGTTGGCCACGCCCATGCCGATGTCGTCGTGCGTGTGGATGCCCACGGGGGCCGTGAGGCTGCCGCGCGCCGCGCGGGTGATGGCCGACACCTCGCCCGGGAGGCAGCCGCCGTTCGTGTCGCACAACACCACCATGTCCGCGCCCGCCTTCTCCGCCGCCTGCCACGTCGCCATCGCGTACTCGCCGTCCAGCTTGTGGCCGTCGAAGCCGTGCTCCGCGTCGTAGATCACCGTCTTCCCGTGGTCCTTCAGGTAGCGGACCGTGTCGCCGATCATGCCGAGGTTCTCGTCCGGCGAGCACCGCAGCACCTCGCGCACGTGGAGGAGGGAGGTCTTGCCGTAGATGGTGACCACGGGCGTGCCCGCCTCGAGGAGGAGCCGCACCTGCTCGTCGTCCTCGACGGCCACGCCCTTGCGACGCGTCGAGCCAAACGCCGCGAGGCGTGCCCTGCGGAACTTGCGGCGGCGCGCCTCCTTGAAGAACTCGATGTCCTTGGGGTTCGAGCCCGGCCAGCCGCCCTCGATGTAGTGGACGCCGAACTGGTCGAGCCGCTCCGCGATCCGGAGCTTGTCCGCCACCGAGAAGTTGACGCCCTCGCCCTGCGATCCGTCGCGCAGGGTCGTGTCGTAGATTTCCACCTGGGGTTTCATGTCTTGGCCGTGCTGGCCGGCGCGAGGGCGATGCCCAAATGGAAAACCCCGTTCCGCGCCGCGGAACGGGGTTTTTCCACCGGGGAAAACTCGTTCAGCGACGCCCCCCATGGGCGCCCATCACCAACGAGATGCTCCCGATCACCGGATTCACTCGTGACGTTGTGCCAAGCCACGGCCGGGGGCGGCAAGCCCGGATTCCGGCCCGCCCCCGTCCCTTACTCCCGCCGATCCACGCCCGCCCCCACGCGGCAGACGCCGCGATACGCGCACAGGTCGCACGGCAGGTCGTTCCCGTCCGCCACCGGCGCCACCGCCACGTCCCCCGACAACATCGCCGACGCCAGCTCCACGGCTCGGCGCACCGCCGCATCGATGACCGACTGCAACACGTCGCCACCCACGCCATCCGACCGCGCCATCGGCGTGCCGTCCTTCTTGAGCTTCAACCGAAACGGCAGCTTGCCCCAGTCCGGCGGCCGCCCCGCCGCCTCCTGCACCAGCCCCCAGTCAAACCGGCCACGGTGCTCGTGCACGGCGGCCTCCACCGGCTCGTCCCGATGCCGCGCCCGGCTCCTCTCCGCCCGCAAGGCCGCGTAGGTCATCCCGGTGGGCACCCCGCCCGTCGCGCGGCGCGCCACCTCAAGGTACAGGGGCAATTGCAGGTCGAACCCCGCCTCGACGCGCTCCGTCTTGAAGCTGGGTTGCCCCCGCTTGTAATCCTCCACCCAAAGCCGGGGCCGCCCCTTCGCGTCCCGGCCGAGCACGTCCACGCGGTCCACCCGCCCCCGCAAGGCCAACGTCCCGCCCCCAGGCGTCGGCCATTCCACCGCGCCCCAACCCTCCCCGGCCCCCGCCACCCCGCCGAACGCCGCCTCCACCCACTCCGGCTCCCCCGGCCAATGCGGCAGCACCGCCAACCAATGCCCCAGCCACTCCGCCACCTGTCGCTCCGCACGCGCCCAGGCAAACTCCACCGCGCCGCCCGCACGCTCCACGCCCTCCTTCCGCCGCAGCTCCCGCGCCACCGCCGCCAAGCGCTCCACCCCTTCCACCGGCGTCAACGAACGCCAACTGCGCCCCTCGCGCCGCAGCGCCCCGTGAAACTCCGCCAGCAACCCATGCGCCCACGACCCCTCCTTCCGCGCGTCCGCCACCTTGTCGTCCCGCTCCCGCAACCGCAGCGCGTGCGCCGCAAAATACTGGAACCGACACGATGCCATCCTCTCCAACGCCGACGCCGACGTCTCCATCCGGCCCCCCCACAATGCCGCAGACGTCTCCGCCGTCAGCCGTTCCCGTCCCGTCGCCTCCAACGACGCGGGCGCCTCCGGGCGCCATCGCGTCGCGCCGGGCTCCAGCACCGAGCCGCCCGCCTCCACCGGCACCTCGGCCAACCAACGCCGGATGAGCGGCGACGCCACCCACGCCTCCCCGCGCAGGCCCTCCGAGGCCAACGTCACCACCACGCCGCGCCGCGCCCGCGTCAGGGCCACGTACGCGTAGAAGTGCTCGTGGTGCACCCGGTCCAGCGGCGTGGGACCCAGGCCAACCCCCGCCACCGCCTCCAACGCCTCCACCTCCGCCCCGCTCAGCAAGCCCGTCGCCGGGGCCGACGCCGGAAAACCGCCCTCCACCCACCCGGGCAACACCACCCACGACAAGTCGGGGTTCCGCGAACGGTCCACGGCCCCGATCAACACCTGGTCCAGCGTCGGCGGCACCGCCCCGGCCGTCAGGCCGCTCCACGCGCTCTCCACCACCGGAAGCCATTGCCCCGCCTCCATCGCGTGCCCACGAAACGCCCGCGCCGCCTCGTCCAGCCACCCCGACACCTCCCGGAACACCGTCGCGTGCCGCAACGCGCCCTCCCCCTCGTCGTCCCACGCCTCCAACCGCTCCTCGATCCCCAGCCCGGCCCACAACCCACGCATCGCCCCCGCCAAGCCCACGCCATCCACACCCCCGGGGACCGACAACGCCCGGACGAAGACCCGCAAGGGCTCCATCACCCGCGCCCGCACCGGGTCGCCACCCCGCTCCCCCTCGCCCCCGCCCTCGCCCCCCCACGCCCAACGACGCCCCTCCCAATGCGACGTCATCAACCGATTCTCCAAGGCCTCCGCCTCCCATCCCTCCAACGGCAAAAGCCCGCACTTCAACCACGCAAACCAATCCTCCTCCGACGCCGGATCCGACGCCACCCGCAGCGCCGTCCGCGTCAATTCCACCAACGGGTGATGCCGAAGCGGATGCCGCCGGTCCACGAAGCACGGGATGCCAACCCTCCGGAACGTGCGCTCCAGCAAGGGACCGTGCTCCTCCAAGGACCGCATCAGCACCGCGACGTCCCGGTACCGCGCCCCGCCCGTCACCGCGTCGATCACCATCCGCGCCGCCACCTCCGCCTCCTCGTGCGGGTCACGGCAACGCACCACCCGTACTCCATCCGCGCCCCCCGCTGGCAACGCCCCCTCCATCGACGCTCCCGCACGCCGCTCCAGCGCGTCCAGCACCCCGCCGGGGGCGAACCGCGTCCGGCCCGGCTCCCGGCCCAGTTCCACCACTTCCACCTCCGCGCCCCCCAGTGCCCGCAACGCCTCATGGCATGCATGGAACGTGTCCTCCACCACCCTCCACAACGGCGTCCGCCCCCCCAAGGCCGCCGCGCGATCCAGGCAAAACGCCACGGTCACCTCGTCCGACCGCCCCGCCACCGCCGCCAGCAACGCCACCTCGGCCGACGTCATCTCGGCGAACCCGTCCATCCACGCCGCCTCCCATCGGGGGCCATCCAGGCCCGCGTGGCGGAGGACATCCACGGCGCGCCAGGCACGCTCGGACGGGTCGTCCAGGCCGGCTTCCTCCAGCCACCCCTTCCAGCAGCGAAGCAGGCGAGCCCCGTCCCAGAGCTTGGCCCGCAGCACGCCAGGCAAGGCCTCCCGCGCGGACAACGCCTCCATCCGGCCCGCGTCCAGCCCATGCTCCTGGAACCGGCGCAACATCCCCGACAACTCGCGCGCCAAGCCCGCGCTGCGCGACACCCTTCCAAAGTACCGAAGCGAGCCCGACTCCCGTTCGAGCAACGCGCGCAGGACCATGGTCCGGCCCTCCTCCCCAAGGAGGTCGCGATCCAGGCCCGCCTCCTCCAGGACGCGTTGCGCCAGGCGCTCGAACGACAGGATCGACAGCCTGGAAAAGCCCCCCACGGCGTCGTCCGCAAGGACCTGCCGCTCCACCTGGAAGGTTGCCTGCTTGGGCGCCAGGAACAGGAGGCGGCCCGCCCCGCCGCGCATCAACGACGCCCGCGCGCCCTCCACGCACGCCTGCGTCTTGCCCGTCCCCGCCGGACCTAGGAGGAAGCGAACCTTCATCCGGCGACCCTGCCCCCGGACCGCCACGCCGTGAACGCCAATTTCAACCACCCCATGGGGTCCGGCATACCCAGGCCCATGCAGTTGGGAGGGAAGTGATTGCGCCGCAGATTCTTTCGCAAGACGAGGAGTGAGCGAGGCGCGGGCCGGTACGAGGCCCGTAACGAGCGAAGGACGAAGCTCTTGCGAAAGAAGATCAAGCAAGCAAGACCGATCCAACTGAATCGTTACGGCTAAACCCAACGCCTCACCCACGCCGTGGGGTGGGTGATCCCACGCGACAGCACGGATGGCGAACCTCCGTGGCCCGGGTCAGGAGGCGGCAGGAGCCTCGGGCAACGGCGCGACGTCCTCGATGACGGCGTTGATCTCCAGGAACTCGAGCACCTTGCCCACCAAGATGTCCTGGCGAACCTCACCCGCCGCGTTCCGCTCCTGGATGGCCTTCACCATCTTCTCGGGGGTCGTGTTGTTCTGCTGGGCCAGCAGCAGCACGCGCTGGGTCATCTCGCGGTCGGACACGGACAGCTTCTCCGCCGCCGCGATGCGATTGAGGATGAAGGCGCCCTTGACCCGGTCACGGGCGCTGACGGCCGCGTTCTGGTAGATCTCGTCCTTCTTCTCCTCGATGACCTCCTTGGGAACGCCGCGCTGCTGGTTTTCGTTGACGATGTTGTACACGACGGAGCGCGTCTCGCTCGCGACGATGCTCTCGGGCAGGTCGAATTCGAGCTGGGCCATGAGGGCCTTCAGGAGCTGGTCACGGACCGCCTTCTTCTGGCGCATGTCGAGCTCCCGCTGGAGGTCGGTGCGGATGCCTTGCAGCAACACGCTCATCGTGTCGGCCCCGAAGGACTTCGCGAAGGCGTCGTCGGCCTCGGGCAGGACCTTCTGCTTCACGCCCGTGACGGTGACCTCATAGACCACGTTCTTGCCGGCGAGTTCCTTGTGGACGAAGTCGGCGGGCAACGTGAGCGGGATGGTCCGCTTGTCGCCGACCGAGGCGCCCACCAGGGGCTCGGTGAAGCCTGGGATGAAGGAACCCGGGCGCACCAGCATCCAAGAGTTCTCCTTCGCCGTCAGCCCCATGGCCGTCGGGGACAAGGCCGTCAACGGCTGGCCGTCGCACGTTCCCACGTAGCTCACGACCGCCACGTCGCCTTCCTGGATCGGGCGCTGCACGTCCTCAAACTTGGCTTGCTGCTCCCGCAGGATGCCGAGCGCGCGATCCACGTCGGCGTCGGTCGCCACGCGCAGCTCGCGCTTGGCCGCCAAGCCCTTGTAGCTCGGGAGCACGAACTCGGGCGCCACCTCGACCGTCGCGGTGAACTGAAGCGCTTGATTGCGACCAAATTGCTGCTCCTCGACGTTCAACGTCACCACCACCTCCAGCTTCTCCTGCGCGGCGGCGTCCCGGAAGCTCCCCTCCACCAGCTTCTTGCGGGCCTCCTCTCGGATGTTCGACTCATAGGACTTCTGGATCAGGTGCCGGGGGGCCTTTCCAGGGCGGAACCCAGGAAGCTGCGCGGCCTTTTGAAACTGCACCGCAACGTCGTCAAACGCGGCGTTGACCTTCTCCACGGGAACCTCCACTCGGAGGAGCTTCTTGCACGGACCCAGATGTTCGACGGAAACGTTCACGGTTTTGTTGCCTTTTGTCGGGGCGCGACCCCGACGGATGTTGTCGCTCGTTCCCTTTCCGACCGGACGGGCCCGGTGCGGCAAAGGGAGCGGATGCTAGAAACTTGGTTTTGATCGGGTCAAGGCGTTGTTCGGGGCAGTTCCATGGCTCATCCCATCACCGCGAGGCGATCCGCCGGATGCTGCCGATGGCTTCCAACCGTCCCGCGCTCGCCCATTCCGATGTTTCCTTCCTCCCCCGACCCGGGCCCAATGCCGTGCCTCTCCCCCGGGGGTACCGCATGAATGGCTTTCTCCATGAACTGATTTTCACGGCGTTCGCCGGAATGATCCGATGGGATCGATCCTCCTGGCTGGATGTGCTTCCGCGACCTTTCCGCTTCATGCCCGCGTTCCCGCCCTCGGGGAAGGCCTCGACCGGTCCTGGTCTCGCATCGCCGCTTCGGCCCGGTGGGTTCGCCATGCGCCTCGCCGCAGGCCTTGCCTTCACCCTCGCCCTGCCCGGGATGCCGGACGTCGCGGTGGCCGCCCGTCCCGTCGAGGCCCAGGCCGAACGCCCCAGCTTCCTCTTCCTGTTCGCCGACGACCAGCGGGCGGACACGATCTCGGCATGGGGCAATCGTCACATCCAAACGCCCCACCTGGATCGCCTGGCCCGCGCCGGCACGAGCTTCAAGGCCAACTATTGCGCCGGATCCAACAACGGCGCCGTCTGCATCCCCAGCCGCGCCATGTTGATGGGCGGACGTTCGTGGCGCCGCGTCGGGCCCGGGTTGGAGAATGTCGTGACCTTCCCCGAATGGCTCGGCCAGCATGGGTACCAGACCTTCGCCACGGGCAAATGGCACAATGGACAGAAGTCCCTCACGCGCTCCTTCCAGTCCGGCCGCGCCCTGTTCCTCGGCGGCATGTCGGACCACACGCGAACCCCGGTCGTGGACCTGGACGGCGGCATCGTGTCCGCGCCCCGCACCGCATCGGCGTACTCCAGCGAAGCCTTCGCGGATGCGGCCATTCAATTCCTGCGGTCCGCGGAGCCCGGCCGGCCGTTCCTGTGCTACGTGGCCTTCACCGCGCCCCATGACCCGCGCAACCCGCCCACGAACGCCGTGCTGCCCTACTACCGCAAGCGCCCGCCGTTGCCGCCCAACTTCCTTCCCCAGCACCCCTTCGACAACGGCTGGATGCGCAACCTGCGCGACGAGGATCTCGCGCCGTATCCCCGCACGCCCGACGTGATCCGGGACCAGCTCGCCGAGTATTACGGCTTGATCACGCACCTCGACCAGCAGGTGGGGCGCATCATGGCCGCCCTCGCGACGTCACCGCAGGCCCGCAACACCGTGGTCGTGTATGCGGCGGACCACGGCCTTGCGCTGGGCAGCCACGGCCTCCTGGGCAAGCAAAGCCTCTACGAGCACAGCATGCGCTGCCCCCTCATCCTGGCCGGGCCCGGCATCCCCAAGGGCCGTTCCATCCATGGGTTCACCTACCTCCTCGACCTCTTCCCCACGCTGTGCGACCTCGCCAACCTCCCCGCCCCGGCCGGCCTCGAAGGACGAAGCCTTCGCCCGCTTTGGTCGCCAGCCGCCGCCACCGGTCCGTGGCGCGACTCCGTCTTCTTGGCCTTCACCGACACCATGCGGTCGTTTCGCGACGAGCGCTGGAAGCTGATCGTTTACCCGCCCACGGGCCGGCGACAATTGTTCGACCTGCGGCGGGATCCCCATGAGCGAAGGAACCTCGCCGGCTCGCCGGGCCATCGCGCCCGCGAGGAGGCGCTTCTCGCAAGGATGCGTGAAGCCCAGGAACGCGACGGCGACCCGCTGCCGTTGTCCAGCGAGGCCGCGCGCCCCTCGAGCATCGACCTCTCCCATGGGTATCGACGCAACCCCGACAAGGAACAGCCCGCGTGGATCGTCGAGAAGTACTTCGGGCGCTGATGAACCGCGCCTTCCGGCGCTACTCACGAGCCAACGACGCGGGCTCGTCGCCGTGCGAGAACCACCCGAGGACCAGGTCGCGCAGGCGCTCCCATAGCCCGGGGCCTTCGTCACCCGAGCCGCTCGCCTCGTCCTCCTCCTCCACCCCATCCATCCAGTCGCTCGCGGCCGTGCGCCGCAGGAAATTCACGACTTCCAAGGCCGCGACGTAGTTCGCCCGCGTATGCCTCACGCTGGCGAGTTCGGCTTGGCTCTCCGCCGTGGCGTATCGAACCGGATCAATGCGTTGCAGCAGCCGATACAGCTCCGCCGCCAGCTTCGCGTTGAGCACGCTCCGTTCCAGCAAGGTCTCGCCCGGCCGCAGCGGCTCCTGGGCCAGGCCTTGCCGTCGTAGGCTCTCCGCGCGGATCGCTTCGTACGCGGCGACCGGATCCCGACCGACCAACCACCAGTTCGCCTCCAGCCGGGAAATCGCGTCGATGGAGTGAGCTTCCTTGAGGATGCGCTGGACGGTCCATTCTCGGGCCCGGGGCCGGAACGGGCCATCGGATGCACGCGCGGCTCCGGGGAGCATGCAGAGGATGAGCATTGCCACGGCGAGACCGGGCGCCGGGTCAAGGGACTTGGTTTCCATCGTTGGGATGGAACGCCTAGGCCGACGACGCAGGACGCCGCCACTTTTCCTTCCGCCCTTTTCATGGATGCCTCAATCACGTCCCGAATCGCCAGCGAGTGCCCACCCAATCCAGGACGCGGTCCAAGCCATGACGGCCCACCAACCGTCCCAGGATTCGCGCGCCTTCCCGCGACCCGGACGGCCCACGCTCCAGCAGCCGCGCCAGCCCATGGCGCGCACGCTCAAGGTCGGGCTCCTCCGATGCTTGCCCGCGTTGCAGGAGCTCCAGGACACGGGTCAATCCCTCCTCGCCCACGTCCGCCGCCACCTCCCGGAAGACCGTCGCCCGTGCGCCGCTATCGAATCCAGGTGGACCAAAGACGGCGTCCAGTTGGCCCAATGCGTCGGCGATGGCCGCCTCGCTCCAGTCGCCGCCCGCCGCCGACCCGAGGACCGGCGACGCGGCATCCTTCCGCTGCGCAACCCCGTGCCCCAACGCCCACCGCAACGAATGCGACGCGGGTCCGGACGCCAGCCGCCACGACCAACGCCCGTCCTCGCCGCGGTGCGCGTCAATCCCCAGCGTGACCTCCCCGTCGAACCCGGCCAATTCGTCCCGCAAGGCCTGCATCGCCTCCATCAAGTCGCCCATGCCGGCATCCAATCACCAAGGGCCGGCGACCGGAACCAAGAAGGCAACCGAACCCATCGTGCCGTCGCACTCGCTCGTCTCGCGGGACGTCCGCGGTCGCGACTCGCGTTTGGCCATCGCGGGCCGGCCATGGCAGCCTCCCCCTGCGGGATGAACGACGCGCGCGTGCATGAACTCCGGGGCCTGCTGCCCCGATGCCTCTTGTGGGACTGGGTCCGCATTGGATCCAGGCTCGTCCGGCTCCTGCGCGACCACCGGCATGAGGGGCGGCACGACGCGATCCTTGACCGCCTGTTGTCCGAGGCCCGGGCCTCCGCTGAGTTGCGAGACCTGCGCGCCGCCCATGTCCCCCTGCCCACCTATCCCCCGGACCTTCCCATCACCGCCCGCAAGGACGACATCGTGGCCGCCATTCGCGCCCATCCCGTCGTCGTCATCGCGGGCGAGACGGGCTCCGGCAAGACGACGCAGATACCGAAGATGTGCCTGGAGGCGGGCCTCGGCATCGCGGCCAAGATCGGGTGCACGCAGCCACGTCGCGTCGCCGCCACCTCCATCTCCCGGCGCATCGCCGAGGAACTGGGGGTCGCCTGGGGTCGCGAGGTCGGCTGCAAGGTCCGGTTCGACGACCGGTCCGGCGACGACACCTACATCAAGCTGATGACCGACGGCATGTTGCTGGCCGAGGTGCAGGGAGACCCGCTGTTGACCGAGTACGACGCCATCATCATCGACGAGGCCCATGAACGGTCGCTCAACATCGACTTCCTGCTCGGCTACCTAAAGCAGCTCCTTTCCCAAAGGCCGGACCTCAAGGTGCTCGTCACGTCCGCCACCATCGACACCGCCACCTTCTCGCGCGCCTTCCATGACGCGCCGGTGATCGAGGTGTCCGGGCGCATGTATCCGGTCGAGGTCCAATACCGGCCCTTCGACGCCGACTCCCAGGAGCGCGGCGAGTTCACCTTCATTGACGCGGCCGTCGAGGAAGCCAATCGCGCGATCATGGGGACGTCGTGGGGCGACGTGCTGGTGTTCCTGCCCGGCGAACGCGACATCCGCGAGGCCAGCGACCGGCTGGAGGGCCGCCTCGCCCGTGACGTGGACGTGGTGCCCCTGTACGGCCGGCTGAGTTCCGGGGACCAGCAACGCGTCTTTGCCGACACGGGCCGACGCAAGGTGGTGGTGGCGACCAACATCGCGGAGACGTCGCTCACGATCCCCGGCATCCGCCACGTCATCGACGCCGGCCTCGCTCGCATCAGCCGCTACAACCCACGGACCCGAACCCGGCGCCTGCCGGTCGAGCCCGTGTCCCAGAGCAGCGCCAACCAGCGAAAGGGACGCGCCGGACGCGTCGCGGAGGGCACCTGCATCCGGCTCTACAGCGAGGAAGACTTCAACGCCCGACCGCGACACACGCAGCCCGAGATCCAGCGCGCCAACCTCGCCGAGGTGATCCTCCGGATGAAGGCCTCGCGCCTCGGCGAGATCGAGTCCTTCCCCTTCATCGACCCGCCCTCCCCCGCCGCCATCACCGGCGGCTATCAACTCCTCCAGGAACTCGGGGCGCTCGACGAGCAGCGGGAATTGACGCCCCTCGGACGCGACCTCGCCCGACTCCCCATCGATCCCACCCTCGGCCGCATGCTCCTCCAAGCCCAGGACGAGCACGCGTCGCGCGAACTCCTCATCATCGCGTCCGCCCTGAGCATCCAGGACCCGCGCGAGCGGCCGTTGGACCAGCGCGAGGCCGCCGACGCCGCCCACCGGCGCCACGCGGACCCACGCTCCGACTTCCTCTCGTTGCTCAAGCTCTGGGACGCCGTGCACGAGGAATGGGAGGTTTCCCGCACGCAGAATCAGCGACGCAAGTTCTGCAAGGCCGCCTTCCTCTCCTATACGCGGATGCGCGAATGGCAGGACCTCCACGCCCAGCTCACCAGCGCCCTCGCCGACATCGAGGCCATCCGCATCTCCGAAAGCTCCGCCGACTACGAGGCCATCCATCGCTCCATCCTCTCCGGCTTGCTCGGCCACGTCGCCCGACGCGAGGAACGCAACGTCTATCGCGCCCCCGGGAATCGCCTGGTCGCCGTGTTCCCGGGCTCCGCCTTGCACGACAAGGGCGAGAAACCGCAGCGCAAGACCGGCGGGCCCCGCGATGCCCGGACCCAAGGCCCCGCCCCCGAACGTTCCCGCCAGCCCGAGTGGATCGTCGCGGGCGAGGTCGTGGAAACATCGCAATTGTTCGCCCGGACCGTCGCCGGCATCGACCCGCTCTGGATCGTCCAGATCGCCCCCCACCTTTGCCGCGTCGCACACCGGCACCCGCACTGGAGCCCGCGCGCCGGGCGCGTCCTCGTCGAGGAAGTCACCACGTTCCACGGCCTCGAAGTCCGCTCCCGCCTCGTCGCCTTCGGCAACATCGACCCCGCCGCCGCCACCGACCTCTTCATCCGATCCGCGCTCGTCGAGGACGCCCTCGAACCCACGCCCGAGGAGGACGCGGAGGAGGATGGCCGCGGCAATGACCAAACCCGCCTGCGCCGCCAGGTACGCGCCGCCACCGACCAGCGCGCGCGGCCCGCCGCACGACATCCCTTCCTTGCCCACAACCGCGACCTCCGCGAGCGCATCGACGCATGGCGCACGCGCGTCCGACGGACCTCCTTGGGGGACGTGGACCAACGAATGGCCGCCTTCTATGCGCGTCACTTGCTCGGGGTGTCGTCGCTCGACGAACTCGACCGCGCCGTGCGCGAGGCCAAGGACCCGCGCTTCCTGTTCGCCACGGAGGAGGACCTGACGGGCGGCATGGACCTTACGTACGACGCCGAGGCGTTCCCGGACGCCGTGGCCTTGTCAGGGCAGGCCTCGGCCGTGCGCTATGCCTACGCGCCTGGCGAAGAGCACGACGGCGTCACGGTCCGCCTGGACGTCGATGTGGTCCGCAGCATCGCGCCGGCCGAGGTGGAATGGTCCGTGCCGGGGTTGCGCCCGGAGCTGGCCATGGAGCTGTTGCGGGCCTTGCCCAAGGCATTGCGCCGCGACCTCATGCCGTTCCCGCCCAAGGTGGAGGAGATCGTGCGCGAGCTGAAGCCGGCGGGCCCATCCTTGCTGCACGACTTCGCGACGTTCCTTCGACGGAGGTACCAGGTGGACGTGCATCCAGAGTCGTGGCCGGCGGCGGCCATACCAATGCACCTGCGGACGCGCGTCGAGGTGGTTGCCCCCGGCGGGAAGGTCGTCGCGGCCGGGCGCGAAATGGCGGCGCTGAAGGAGCAATTCAAGTCGGCGCCCGCCCGCCCTGCGGAGCACTCGCGGGAATGGGCCGATGCGGCGCGCAGGTGGGAACGATTCGGGCTGTCCAGCTGGAGCTTCGGCGACCTGCCGGAGTCCTGGCCCATCGGCAACGTGGGCGGACTTCCCGTCGTGGCGTGGCCGGGCCTCGCCCTGGAGGAAGGCGGCGTCTCGGTGCGGCTCTTCCGGTCGGCGGCTGCCGCCTGCGAATCCAGCCGCGCGGGCCTGCATCGGTTGATCGAGCTGGCGTTGCAGAAGGACTTCGCATGGATGGAGAAGGACCTGCGCGGTTTGTCCCGTCATGGCCTTCTCTACGCGCCCTTGGGGCCTTGGGAGGAACTGGCCGAGTCCAGCGCCGTTTGGATCCGCAGGCAGGTGCTGCCGGCCGAGGCCTTCCGTCCCCTCCGCAGCGCGGCCTTCGAGCAGGAAGTGGAGGCCGTCCGCTCACGCCTGCGGGTTGCCGTGCCGCCATGGATCGCGCACGTGGGCGAGGTTCTCGAACGCCGACGGGAGGCCGCCCAGAAGATCGGCCCTGCCGCCAGCGCCCTTTCGGCCGCCCCCGGGCCGTCGGCCGCCCCAAAACGGGTCGTCTTGAACGACCTCAGCCAGCTCGGGGGGATCGCGCGGATTGCACCCCCGAGGACGGCGTCGCCCAGCGCCCCGGTGGCCAAGCCCACGACCGGGCTCGCGGCGGAATTGGAGGCGTTGGCCCCCGCCCGTTTCCCGGAGCGCATCGACGCGCTGCGCATGCCGCACTTGCCGCGCTACCTCCGGGCCCTGGCCATCCGGGCGGAGCGAGCGGCCCTGAACCCCGCCAAGGACGCCGAGCGCGCCCGGTCGGTGAACCCCTACACCGACGCGGCCGCCCGGTTGTCGGCGACTCCGCCCTCGACGCCGGAGGGACGGTCGCTCGCGGCGGATTTTCGATGGGCCCTGGATGAATTCCGGGTGTCCGTGTTCGCCCAGGAACTGGGGACCGCACGCCCCGTGTCCGCCAAGCGCCTCGACGAGCTGCTGGCGGCGGTCAAGACGGCGGGATGAGGCCATTGACCGGAATGAGGTATCCGAGAAACGGTTAAGCTAGGACGATTCAGTTGGGAGGGGAAGTGATTGCGAAGCAGATGCTTGCGCAAGCCGAGGAGTGAGCGAGACGCGGGCCGGTACGAGGCCCGTAACGAGCGAACGACGAAGGAGTTGCGCAAGCAGATCGAACAAGCACGACCGATCCAACTGAATCGTCCCGGTTAAGGGGCATGTCATGGCACCGGAGCGACCCAGACGGCACAGGAAGTGCGTGTGCGGGAATTGCCCGTTGACACCCAAGGTCGGGGTTTGGTTGTATCGCCGCTCTTTCGACACGCAGAAAGCGAGAATTTATGTACGCAGTTTTGGAGACGGGCGGGAAGCAATACCGGGTGGAAGCAGGGGACATGCTCGAGATCGAGTCCATTCCGGCCGAGGCCGGTGCCGTGCACGTCTTCGACCGCGTGCTGCTCGTGAGCCGCGACGGTCAGGTTTCCGTGGGCCAACCTCTGGTCGCCGGGGCCAAGGTCACCGCCGACGTGGTGGAACACATCCGAGGCGACAAGAAGATCGCCTTCAAGTTCCGTCGCCGTAAGGGTTACCACCGCACCGTGGGCCATCGCCAGGAACTCACCGTGGTCAAGGTCCGCGAAATCACGGCCTAGGAATACAGAGGTCCACCACCCACAAGCGTCATTCAGCAGCGAGGAACATTTTATGGCACACAAGAAGGGACAAGGCAGCTCCAAGAACGGCCGCGACAGCGTCAGCAAGCGTCTGGGCGTCAAGGCGTTCGGATCCGAGCTCGTGACGGCCGGCACCATCATCGTCCGCCAACGCGGCTCCAAGTTCGTCGCCGGAGCCAACGTCGGCATCGGTCGGGACTGGACGCTGTTCGCGTTGAAGGATGGCCGCGTAAAGTTCGACCGCGAAGGACGTCGCGTGAACATCCTGCCAGAGGTTCCAGCTGCCGCAGTCGCCGGCAACTAGACTTCATGACCGCTTTCTGCCCCTCGACGGTGCAGACAGGCGAGAAGTTGGGCGAGGCCACCGGCCTCGCCCGTTTCGTTTTGAAACCATTCGCCACATCCCCGGATGTTCGTTGACGAAATCAAGGTGTACGCGCGCGCCGGCCATGGCGGCCGCGGCGCCGTCGCCTTCCGTCGCGAGGCCTACATCGCCAAGGGCGGCCCCGACGGCGGCAACGGCGGCAAGGGTGGCGACGTCATCCTGGAAGCCAGCCACGACCTCAACAACCTCATCGAGCAGTACTTCAACCCGCGTCTCATCGCGCAGCACGGCGAGGGCGGCATGGGCAAGGGCATGGATGGCAAGGCGGGCAAGGACATCGTCATCAAGGTCCCCTGCGGCACCATGGTCTGGCGCATCAAGGACACCACTCCCAAGATCGAGTTGCTGCCCAAGCGCATCGGACCGTCCGGTGCCCCCATTGATCCAGAACGTCCCAGGCTTTCGCCCCGATCCAAACCCCAACCCCAAAACGCCACCCCCGAAGACGGGGATTCCGACTCCCGCCCCGTCTTGGGCGCCTCCACTTCCAAACGACCCGTCATCCGCACCCACGGCGGCATCCGCGCCATGGAAATTGACCTCAGCAAGGACTCCGAGTCGGTCGAGGATGCGTTTGATGCTGGGAAAGGCGAGTTGGTCTGCGACCTCACGTCCCATGGGCAGCGATTTGTTCTCTGCCAAGGCGGACGTGGCGGCTTGGGAAATCGCAACTTTGCCACCAGCCGCCACCAAACGCCCCGCTTCGCCCAACCCGGCGAGCCCGGAACCGAGGGCGAATACATGCTGGAACTCCGCATCGTGGCCGACGTCGGCATCGTGGGGTATCCCAATGCTGGCAAGTCCACCTTGCTCACCGCCATTTCGCACGCTCGCCCCAAGATCGCGCCCTATCCCTTCACCACCCTGACCCCCCAGGTGGGCATCGTGGAGTACGAGGACTTCGCGCGCCTCGTCGTGTGCGACGTCCCGGGACTCATCGAGGGAGCCCACCGCAACATCGGCCTCGGCCATGCCTTCCTCCGTCACCTGCGCCGCTGCAAGGTTTTGGTCCTCCTCCTCGACATGGCTGGAACCGACAATCGTCCTCCGTGGGAAGATCATCGGCATTTGCTGGAAGAACTCGGTGCCTACGATCCCTCGTTGCTGGAAAGGCCCCGAATCGTCGTGGCCAACAAGGTCGATGAACCCCAGGCCGAGGCCAACCTCAAGGCCTTCAAGCGCAAGGTCCGCAAAACCACCGTGCTTCCCCTCTCAGCCGCCTTTGGCGACGGCATCGAAGCCTTCAAGCAGGCCATTCGCGTCGCCGTGGAGGAAGCCAGCGGTCCCCTGAGACGTTGACCCCAGCGCCCTGCGGCGTTCGTGTCCAACCCGGCAGCGTGGCTGCCGCGAACTTCGCGTTTGGGATCGCAGACACGAGGAGGCGTCGCGTCCGAACGGTCGTTCGGATCCCAAAATGACGTTTTCAGGTCCATGGGATGGACCTCCACCCGTTCAAGCCCCGGCCATCGCCGATTTTGCCGTCTCGCTTCATCCAAATCGCGCGATCGATCCCCAGAAACGCCCCTTCAAGGCTTGAAAGCTCATTTTTTCTGCGGAAAACCCGCTTTCTCCCGATGGAAACGCACTTTCTCCCTGAGAAAAGCGACTTCCCACGCCGGAAAGTCTCTTTCGGCGTCGGATGAGTGGTTTTCCTGACCTTGAAAACGCTTTTTCCAGTTCAGAAAGGCACTTTTTGACGCGAAAAACCTCCTTCCAGTGCGGAAAGGACGCTTTTTCTGAGAAAGAGGACGTTCTCCAGCCAGAAACGGATGTTCCTCGCTCAGCCGGAACGATTCCGTTGGGAGGGAAGTGATTGCGAAGCAGATGCTTGCGCAAGCCGAGGAGTGAGCGAGGCGCGGGCCAGTTCCAGGCCCGTGACGAGCGAAGGACGAAGCTCTTGCGAAAGAAGATCAAGCAAGCACGACCGATCCAACTGAATCGTTACGGCTAAGCATCAGCCCGGAGACGGCGATCGAGCACGAGATTGCCCACCGTTTTCGGCGGATCCTGACGCTCTATCCCCTGCTGTAGGCCGCATGCAGTCTCGCGACGGCGCTTGCCCCGTCTTGCAGTGCCGTTCACCCGACATCACGCGACCGATTCGGTCGGCCTTGGCACACGCCTCAATGGAGGAGAGGAAAGCCACCTTTTGCTCCGAGCCTGTTGCCCACCGGCCTTGGAATTGCTTCCAATGAGCCATCACCGTCATGGAATCGCCATGTTTCCCCGTCTTCCGAACCCCCTTGGGTCTCGGCCTTGCCGTCGTGTTGTCCGGCCCCGTCGTCCTTGGGCAACTTTCCATGCCGCCCGACCTGTCGCCGGCGCTCGGCGGAGGACCCGAGGACGCCGTGGTGCGTCGGGGCCCGGACGCATGGGAGCTGCGAAACCGGGGTCGGGGCATCCTGACGGCCAATGCGGATCAAGCCGTCTTCGCAGGGGTTGGCTGCACCAATGACTTCGACGTGCAGGTGCGCGTGGACGACCTGCTGGTGTCCAACCCGTTCGTCCGGGCCGGACTCATGCTCCGAAGCTCGACCAACGCCACCGCGACCTTCGCGGCGGTCTATGCATCGAGCCCCATGGCGGGCTGCTTCGCCGAGACCCGCGCCTCCACCGGCGGGGCGCCCACGCGCACCTCTAACCTGGGCGGGTTCCCTTCGGCTCCGCCCACGACCTGGCTTCGGATGCGGCGCGAAGGCGTCACGGTCACGACGTTTGCCAGCGCGGACGGCCAGGCATGGACCCGCATGGCGTCGGTTTTCCTGGATGCGGGACTGGACGCCCAGCTTGGCCTGGTCACGACGAGCCAGAATGCATGGGCTGGCACGCGGGCCCTATTCTCGGGGTTGGGCAACACGGCTCAGACGAACGAGGTGCCGTGGTTGCATTCGAGGGAGGGAGCCACGCCCTCGTCGCGCCGGACCGGGCTGGTCTTCAGCGAGATCCAATACGCACCCGGAAGGACCGCGGGCGACCAGGAGGCCCCGGAATTCATAGAGATTGCCAACCATGGTGATGTCGTTGTGGACATGACGGGATGGACGTTGGACGGGGCGGTGGGGTTCCGCTTTCCCGATGGGTTCCTCTTGCAGGCGGGCGCGCGGGTGGTGGTGACGTCGCAGCCGGGGGCCCTGGCTCCGGGCGCGGGGCTTGCACCGGTGCTGGGGCCCTGGACCGGGGCGCTGGACAACGCGGGCGACTCCCTGCGCCTGCGTGACGCGATCGGCGCCGTGAAGCTCAAGGTTCAATACTCGCCGCTTGCACCTTGGCCCGTGGCTGCGGACGGCACGGGGCATTCCCTGGTGTTGGCATCGCCAAGCCGCGGACAAGAGGACCCCATGGCTTGGATCGCGAGCCGCGTCCGCGGGGGCTCGCCCGGTCGGCCAGAACCGGTGGAATCCTCTCCCCTGGACTCGGTCGTCTTGAACGAGGTCCTCGCCCATACGGACCTTCCCCAGACCGACTTTGTCGAGGTTTACAACCGCGCCCCCATGGCAGTGGACCTGTCCGGCTGCATCCTGACGGACGATGTCCAAGTCCATCGATTTCGCATTCCCGCCGGGACGGTGTTGGGCGGTGGATCCGAGATGGCATGGGATGAGACGACCTTGGGATTCCGGCTCTCGGCGGCCGGCGAGGCGGTCTATCTGTTGTCGCCGGACGGCCGGCGCGTCCTCGACGTTCTTCGGTTTGACGCCCAGGAAAATGGCGTCGCCCTCGGACGATGCCCGGATGGATCCGATGCCTGGCGTCGGCTCGCGCAACCCACGCCCGGCGCCGCGAATGCGCCGCGACGACTGGAAGACGTGGTGATCAACGAGATCTTCTATAACCCGCCCAGGGGCGATGCCGACGAGTTCGTGGAACTCGCCCACCGCGGGTCAGGCGCAGTGGACCTGACGGGCTGGCGAGTGCGCGGCGGGATTTCGTTCGATTTCCCGGCCGGTGCACGGCTGGAGCCGGGTGAGTTCCTGGTCCTTGCCAAGGATCCAGTGCAGTTGCGGGCCAACCATCCCACCATCCCGGCTGCACGGGTATTCGGGGGGTATCAAGGAACCCTGGGCAACGGCGGCGACGTCGTCCGGCTCACCAAGCCCGATGACGTCCAATCCACCAACAGCCAAGGCGTCGTCACCACGGACGTCATCCACATCCCCGTGGGTGAGGTCCGATACGCGGATGGCGGTGCGTGGGGCCAATGGTCGGACGGCGGCGGCTCAAGCCTGGAACTCGAGGATCCCAACGCCGACCCCGGGCTCGCGTCGAACTGGGCGGACTCGGACGAATCGCAGAAGGCTTCGTGGACGCTGGTGGAATGGACGGGGCGCATGGACAACGGCAACGGCACCATGAATCGCCTGTACATCGGGCTCCTCAACAATGGCGAGTGCCTCCTGGACGACGTCCAGGTGATCGGGCCCTCTGGCACCAACGTCGTGTCCAATGCGGGGTTTGAGTCGGGCCCGACGGGGTGGTTGTTGGCCGGCAACCATGCCGGGTCCAAGGTCGAGGCCTCCGCCGCTCGCAACGGCCTCCTGGGCTTGCGCGTGCTCGCACAGGGAGGCTTGGACACCGGGCCCAACGCGATCCGAGTCGGCCTCACGGCAACCCTCCCGTCGAACAACAACGTCACCTTCCGGGCCTGGACGCGCTGGGTGGCTGGCTGGCCGGAACTCTTGTTCCGACTTCGCGGCAATCACGCCGACTACGCCGCCCCGCTGGTCGTGCCTCGCAACCTGGGAACCCCAGGCAAGGCCAATTCCCGACGCGTCGCCAACGTCGGTCCCGCCATTCACTCCATCGCCCACGCCCCGGTGCTGCCGCGCTTGGGCGAGGCCGTCCGCGTCACCGCCCGGGCGGAGGACGCGGATGGCGTGGTCTCCATGGGGCTCCGTTACCGCCTGGATCCCACGACGGCGACCACGGACGTCCCGATGCGGGACGACGGATTGGACGGGGACGACGTGGCGAGGGATGGCGTGTACACAGGGGTCATCCCGGGCCAGTCCAGCGGCGTCTTGGTGGCGTTCACGATCCGCGCCACGGACGGGCGGGCGGCCGAGTCCACATGGCCGTCCAGCGCACCCCTGAATGAGGGCCTGGTGCGATGGAACGAGCCTGTTCCCTTCACCAGCCTCCCCCACGCCCATCTTTGGTGCACGTCCGCCAACCGGAACGCGCCGGGTGGCAACCCCCTCAACAATGCCTACCGCCGCGGCACCGTCGTCTATGGCAACACGCGCGTCGTGCACCAGGTGATCTTTCGCGACAAGGGCAGCCCCTACCACGGCGGCTCGGGTGACATCACCGTGCGAACCCCGGCCGACGACTTGCTGCATGGCGTGAGCGAGCGGTTGTTCTCCAAGACGGGAAACGGCGGCGTGGAGGACACGGCGTTGCGCGGGCGCGTCGCCAATTGGCTGGCGTCGCGCATGGGCCTGCCTTCGCTCGAAGGCAAGCACCAGCTTTTCTATATCAATGGCGCGAGCTTCGCCAACGTCGTCGAGGACCTCGAGGAGCCCGACCACGGCTATGCCGAGGACCACTTCCCAGACGGGGACGCAGGCGATCTATACAAGATTTCCATCTGGTTTGAGTTCCAGGACGACAACCGCAACTTCGCGTCCACCTCCGCCACCATGGAGTCCTTCCTCTCGGGCGGGCAGCCCAAGCTTGCACGATACCGTTGGAACTGGGAGCGCCGTGCCCGGGAGTTCCCCGAAAGCAACTACCAGACCATCTTCGACCTCGCCGGTGCCCTCAACTCGCGCCTCGACGCGGGATTCCCCGACCGGGTGTTGCAGCAGGCCGACATCGAGGAATGGATGGGCGTCTTTGCATTCCACCGGGTCACGGGGAACTGGGACTCATGGACCTACAACGTGGGCCAGAACATGTACCTCTATCGCCAGCCGGGCCGACGCGCCGTGTTGCTGCCCTGGGACATCGACTTCGTCCTGGGGCTCGGCGACGGGACGAACGCCGGGTTTACTGGCGGGCAGGATCCCATTGCCAACGCGAGGCTATACGACCAACCACCCTTCCGGCGGATGCTGTGGCGAGCCCTCTACAAGGCTGCCAACGGCCCGCTCCTGCCAGCCCAGTTCGTCCCCGTGGTTGATGGCTATCGCCTCCTCCACCAGCAGAACAACATCACGGGCCTCGCCGCCGTCTCCGGCGTCACCAACTACATGACGGCTCGGAGAACCTATATCCTCGGCCAGCTCAACGCCCCGGCCAACACCCCCTTTGCCATCACCTCCAACGGCGGCAATGACTTCGCCTCCCCGCAGCCTGTTGCCACCATCACGGGCACCGCGTCGTTCCTTGTCGCCAACATCTCGGTCAACGGCGCGCGCTACCCGGTGACTTGGACGGGCCCCACGGCCTTCAGCGTCTCCGTGCCCCTGACGCTCCCCACCAATGCGCTCGCGTTCACCCCCCTGGACGCCTCGGGCAAGGCCATTGGCGCGTCCGATTCCATCACCGTCACCTATGCCGGGGCCGTGCCCCAGGCGCGGGACTGGGTCGTCCTGAACGAGGTTCATTACAACCCCGCCGTGCCCGGCACCTCGTTCGTCGAGTTGTTCAACCGAAATCCAAGCGTCCCCTTCAACCTCGATGGCTACCGCCTCGACGGGCTCGGCTACAACTTCCCCTCCAACGCCACGATCCTCCCCAATGGGTTCCTCGTCCTGGCTTCCGACCGGGCCGCGTTCGGTTCCGCTTTCGGTGCCTCCATCCCCGTCCTGGATGAGTTCACCGGCAAGCTCGACAACGACGGCGAACGCCTTGGGTTGCTTCCGCCCGGTTCCGATGTCGGCTTCAGCCACGTTCGCTACCTCGACCGCGCACCCTGGCCAACCAACGCCGATGGCTGGGGACCGTCGCTTCAATTGTTGGACCCTGCGCAGGACACGCGTCGTCCCGCAAACTGGGCCGCCACGGCACCCCTTGCCGTCAACCGTGCGACCCCTGGCGCGGCGAATTCCCTTCGTGCGTCCTTGCCCGCCTTCCCCACCGTTTGGATCAACGAGGTATGCCCGGCGCCGTCCGCGCCTATCGTGGACAACGCGGGCGACGCCGATCCGTTCGTCGAGCTGTTCAACCCCACGGATGCCGCGGCGGATCTTTCCGGGCTATGGCTTGGCGATGGCCTCGGAAGCCCCCAACGATGGCAGTTCCCACCCAATACCGTCGTGGGCCCACGCGGATCGATCGTGGTATGGCTCGACAACGAGCCCGGAGAGTCCGCACCCGGCCAGCCGCACGCCGGCTTCCGCATCCCACCCGGCAAGGGATCCATCGTGCTGTCGCGGCTCCAAGGCAGTCCTCCCGCCGTCGCCGTGCTGGATTGGCTGGACTACGACACGCTTCCTGCAGGGCGCGGCATAGGCAGCGTCCCGGATGGCGATCCCTACGCGCGGCGGCCGTTATTCGTGGCCACGCCCGGCCAGACCAATAGCCCGCTCGTGCCGAGGGTGGAGGTGGTTATTAACGAGTTGCTGGCATCCAATACGTCCGTCCTCGCCGATCCAGCCGACGGGGACTTCGACGACTGGATCGAGCTATACAACCCTTCCACGGCCCCCGCCGACCTGTCCGGCTACTTCCTGACGGACAACCTTGGGAACAAGACGGCTTCCGTGCTGCCCGCCGGGACCATCGTTCCACCCGGCGGATTTCTCCTGGTCTGGGCGGATGGCGAGCCGGCGCAAACCGACGTGGCGAAGGGTTGGTTTCATGCCGGCTTCAGCCTTGCCCGTGGGGGCGAGGCCGTGGGGTTGTTCGCGCCCGATGGCTCCTTGGTGGACGGCTTCACCTTCGGTCCCCAGACCAACAACGTGTCCCTAGGCCGGTATCCCGACGGGCCTGGCAACGATCTCATGCCGATCGAAGGACCAACGCCGGAAGCGTTCAATGCCGTGCCCGGAGGCAATCTCCCACCGCGCTTCCAGCCCATCTCGACGCAATCCGCCACGGAGGACAAGCCGTGGAGCCTGCGCATGATGGCGACGGACCCCGATGCCGGGCAGACGGTGCGCTATGAGCTGGGGCCCGACGCTCCGGTCGGCCTGGAACTCGACTCGACCTCGGGCGCGTTGTCATGGACTCCCACCGAGGCCCAGGGCCCTGCGCAGTTCGCCTTCACCATTCGGGCGATTGACTCGGGGTCGCCCGCTCGCTCGGCGTCGGCTCGGGTCACCGTGGATGTTGCCGAGGCGAATCGCCCGCCCGTGGGGGCGCCCGTCCCCGCCGCCATCGTGGACGAGGGCAAGACGTTCACGTTGCAGCTCAAGGCGACCGATCCGGACTTTCCGGCGCAGGTTCTTCGGTTCGTGAAGGCGGCCAACGCACCCTCGGGCCTTTCCGTGGATGCCAAGACCGGCTTGCTGGAATGGACGCCCTCGGAGGATCAAGGGCCGAAGGTTCATGAGTTCGATGTCACGGTGCTGGACTCCTTCGACCCGCCGGGCGTCGCGCTGATCCGGTTGCAAGTGAACGTGGCGGAGGTGGACAACCCGCCCGTGTTCACCCAACCCCAGTTGGTCTTGGTCGCGGAAGGTACCGAGGCGCAATTCCAACTGGAGGCCCGCGACCCGGACGGCGCACCCGTGACCTATTCGATCGTCGGCGATGCCCCGCAGGGCCTGCGACTCGACCCGGTCACCGGGGTGATGCGATGGGCGCCCACGGAACAGCAAGGGCCCGCCATCTATCCCGTGGTGGTGCGTGCCACCGAAACCACGGCGCTGGGGCAATCGGCCCAGGCCACCTTCTCCATCCAGGTTTTTGAGGCAAACCAACCGCCCCGGCTTGCCCCCATCCCCGCCGCCACGGCCTTCGAGGGGGAGGTCGTCTCGCGCTCGCTGGTGGCCGACGACGACGACTTGCCCCCGCAAAACCTCACCTTCTCCCTGGTCGGAATCGCCCCGCCCGGCGTGTTGGTCGATCCCGTATCCGGTCGCCTGACGTGGAACATTCCGGCGGACATGGGGCGTACCAATGCAGTTATACGTGTTCAGGTTTCGGACGACGCCCTCCCGGCCGGTGTCGCCGAGCGTGCCTGGGAGGTGTCAGTCCAGCCGCGCTTCAAGGTCGCCATCTCCGAGATCCTGTGCCGCCCCGTGCCCGTGGGCTCGGCCTATATTGAGCTGGCCAACGCGTCGGCCATCACGGCTTGGGACTTGTCCGGATGCCGCTTGGTCGGTCGCTCGTTGTCCTATGAATTTCCTGGTGGAACCGTCCTCGCCCCGGGACAGGCCCTTTGCGTTGCGGCCAACCTCGCTGCCTTCCGCGCCGCGCATGGCGCCAATCCACGGGTGGTTGGCCCTTGGACAGGCACGCTGGGATCCAGCGGCGATGACTTGGTGTTGTTCTCGATGGCCGGTGAAGTGCTGGATCGCGTGCCGTTTGCAATCGGTGGCGAATGGCCGGACATCGCGCCGGACAGCGGCCGGGCGTTGCAATTGATCGACTTGCTGGCGGACAACGCCTCGCCGGGCGCATGGGCCGCGACGACGGCGTTCACCAGCCCCCGCGACCTGACGACGTTGACGTCCTCGTGGCGTTATCTGGAGTCCGTCCCCGTGGGTGCCTGGACAACGGGCGAGTTCGACGACCGCGCTTGGAAGTCGGGCGGCGGCCTCCTATACGTCGAAACGGCCGCCTTGCCCGCGCCCAAGACAACGGCGCTCAACCTGGGGCAGTGGTCCTATTACTTCAGGACGAGCTTCGTCCTGCCATCGGTCCCGACCGGCGCGACCCTCGCGCTCACGCACGTGGTGGATGATGGCATGGTCCTATATCTCAACGGATCGGAGCTCACACGTTTCAACATGCCCGACGGCGCGGTCGGCCCCGCCACGCCGGCGTCGGTCACCGTGGGCGATGCAACGTCCACGTCCACCAGCCTGCCCGGCTCCTTGCTCCGGGCCGGCACCAACGTCCTGGCCGCCGAGGTTCACCAGTCGTCCATCTCCAGCTCGGACGTGGTCTTTGGCGTCGCGCTACGATTGGAAGGGGGCAACGTCGCAAGCAACACGCCGGGCGCCTCCAATTCCATCGTCGCCAACCTTGCATCCCTTCCCGCTGTGTTTCTCAACGAGCTGGCGACCCGACCCGGTGCCTACCGCGACGCATCGGGCCAATCAGAGCCTTGGTTGGAGCTGTACAACGGCGGGACCACGCCCGTCGTGCTCGACGGTTGGCAGTTGTCCGCCTCGGCCACGACGACCCCGTGGAATTTCCCGGCCGGCCTGTTTCTGCGCGCGGGTGAACGGCGGGTGATTGTCTTGGACGGGGAGTCCGGCCAGTCCACGCCGTCCGAATGGCATGCGTCGTTCCGGCCCACCGAGGAAAACGGCTGGATCGCGTTGGCGCGACCCGCCCCCGTGGGATCCGGAATCGTGGATTCCATCCGCTATGGCGCCGCGCCAGCAGCCTCGTCCTGGTCGAGCGTGCCGGAGGGGCAGCGGCTGGTTCGGATGTCTGGCGTCGCCACGCCCGGCCGGGCCAATCCGTCCGCCCCAGCCATGGCGCCTGCCGTGACAGGTCGTTGGACTGGGAACAGCCTGGCCGTGACGTGGCCTTCCGTCCGGTCGGCCATCTACCGCGTCGAAATGTCGGAAGATCCCACGATGGGATGGATTCGGATGGAGAGCGTCTTGGGAACCGGCGGGACGATGGAGGTATCCGATCCCCTGCCGTCGGCCTCCGCTCGCTTCTACCGGGTGGTCATCATGCCATAGAAGCCGAGGGAGAACTCGCGGTTGCTGAGGTCGAGCACTCGCCAAAGCCCCAGCAACGCGACAACTTGGCCGAGAGGGAAGTGAGGGCGAAGCAGGCTGCTCTGAACGACGAGGAGTGAACACGGCACCCCAGCCTTGCGGGGCAACAAGCTTGGGACACGCCTTCAGCTCAAAAAGGTCCACCAAAATGGTCCCGGCAACGGAATCGTCGACAGTCTTTCTTTTCCAGATGGGCCTGTTCACCATGCATGCACCGTCATGAATCCCGCCGCATCCATCGAGTCTCGTCGGTTTGTGTCCGCCTCGGAGGTCGTCACGGAGGAGACCCCTTTTACCCTAAATGCATGGATGTCGCGCCCCGACGTGGTGCCTTGCCGCGACCTGCTTATGGTGCGGGCAACGATGCCGCCCGGATCGTGTCATCCGTTCCATCACCATCCCACACGGGAGGAGATCATCTACGTGGTCTCGGGTCAGGCAGAGCAGTGGTGCGGCAACGAACGACGGATACTGAAGCCAGGCGAAATGGTCCTCATTCCCAAGGGCGAGGTTCACGGGACCTACAACCCGTTTCGCGAGCCAGTGGTCTTCCTTGCCATCCTCTCGCCTGCCCATGCTGCACCGCCCGATGTCGTGGATGTATCAGCGGAATCCCCTTGGGCCGTGCTGCGTGAGTCCCTCGGCTTGACCCCTTGTTTCGTGCGCATTGTCCCGGGATCCGCCTCCTGAACAGGTGATCCTCTCACCTTGAGCCCAAAAACGGCGGTTGGCCGCCCTCCAAAAAGCGCCACGGTCGGAGTTGTTGCCGTGCTTGCTGATGCGGCCTCCCCTTTCCCCACAGGGCTCAGCCTGACAGGAGGCCCAACGCCTCCCTTGAATGCGTTCACGGCGTCATGATCCGCCTGTAGAACGGCGATTGTTTGTAGCCGTCCGGCGGAACCGTTGATTCCCGGCTCTCGGCCGGGTACGGGTGTGCCGATTCGTTGCGCCGGATGGACCGGGGCGGCAGCCGACGGCTTCCCCGGGTGGGCTGACGCCCGGATCAGTCCGGCGGGACCGCAGCCCCGGCGTTCTGGGCCCGGGCGTCTCGCCAACCGCGGGCGTCAGATCCCAGATGTCCTTCCGAGGATGGCGGCCGAGTCGAGGGATGATGTCACAGAGGTATCCGTAGGGTTCCAAGGCCAGGCGACGATAGCTCCCCAGCAGGGTGAGGAGGTTCGCGGCTCGCTCGCCCCCGACCTCCTGCCCCACGTGCAGCCAGTTGCGCCGCCCCATCACCACGCTCCGCAGCGCGTGCTCGATTGAGTTGTTGTCCAGCTCCGCCTCCGGCACCTCAAGGTACCGCACCATCGCCGGCCACTGGCCCTCGGCGTAGGACATCGCCTTCGCAAACGGTGTCTTGGGTGGCCTCAGTTTGGCGAACAGCTTCAGCAGCTCCCCGAGATTCTCCATCACCGGCCGGGATTCCTCCTGCCGCCCTCGCAACACTCCGCTCCGGTCCAGCTTCTCCTCCTTGGCCCTGCGCTCGACCCGGTAGAGCTGCTGGATCAAGGCCAGCAACTGGTCGCATGCCACCGGCGCATCCTCGCGAGCCTCGAAGATCTTCCTCCGGATGTGCGCCATGCAGGCGATGTGCTCCAGGCTCAGGTGCTCGAGCACCGGTCCATAGGAGCTGCCCCCGTCGGCCTGGATGTAACGGGCGTGTCCCCCCTTCAGCCATGGCTTCGGGCCGTGGTGCGACTTGTTCGTCCGGAAGTCGAACACTACCTCCGCCCACGGCAACCCGTAGGCCCACAGCCGCGCCTTGTGCATCTGCCCGTCGCGCAACTGCATCCGCACCGGTGTCTCGTCCGACTGCACGCAGTCCCGTCGGAGGATGTGCTCCCGGATGGCCCGCACCACCGGGGCCACCTGGTCCGAACACCACCCGGTCCAGTCGCACAGGGTCTGCCGCCTGAGCGGTATCCCCACCCGCTCGAAGGCCTGTTGCTGGCGGTAGAGCGGCTTGTGCTCCGCATACTTCTGCACCACCACGTCCGCCACCACCGTGATGTCCGCCTTCAGCCCGTTGTCCGGCCCCTCCGGCATCACCACGCCGTCGTGGCATCGTTGGCAGACGCACTTGGGGTACACGTGGTTATGCACCACGTACTTCACCGGCAGCTTGTGGAGCGTCTCCCGGATGTTCTCGCCGATCTTCACCAGGGGCAGATGATCCGGTCAATGCGGGCAGACGCTCTGGGTGGGATCGATCGGGTGCTCCACCGGGCCCGCGTCAGGTGCGCCGGAAGCGGGCCGCGTCCGCGGGGGCGGGCCTTCCCCCTTTCCTTTCCCGGGTCCTTTTGCCTCGGCTCGGGCCGCTCCTCCTCGGCCTCGGCGGGCGGTTCGTCCGGGCGCTTGGACTGGGCCACCGCCTCGGCGGCTTCTCGCGCGTGCTGGGCGATGCGGGCTTCCATCTCCTCCGCGCCGACCTTCTCGGAACGAGATCCTAAGAGGCAGGGCTCGCCTCAAGGACTCCAGTTCCTCCGGGCCCAAGTCGCCGTCGGTCGTCGGGCTCATGAACGCAGCCTTTCCCGGAACGCCCGGTGCAACGGGTACAGGTACACCGCCTTCACCGGCACCTTCATGGTCCCGTGTCGGTCTCCCCGGCTGCGTCCCGCCGTCAGGCCCACCTCCGCCCAGTTGCTCGCGGCATAGCACGTGCCCTCGAAGCGGCTCCGGTCCACGAAGGTCTCCACCACCTCGATCCCGTGCCCGTACTTGGCCTTCCAGTCCGA
>CAIRNV010000306.1 GCA_903880005.1 uncultured Verrucomicrobiota bacterium
CGCCCGTCCCCGGGCGCATCCCTCATGCCCTTTCCAACGCCCTGCGGCGGCCGGGGACGGCCGCGCTCCCAGGCGCCCCATGCCCTGGGACCGCGCCCGTCCCCGGGCGCATCCCTCATGCCCTTTCCAACGCCCTGCGGCGGCCGGGGACGGCCGCGCTCCCAGGGCCTCACGCGCCCACGAGCGCGTGGATCACCTCGGGTTCCACCACGCCGGTCAGCTTTTGGTCCAGGCCGCCGTAGAAGTACGTGAGGCGCGAGGGGTCGAGGCCCATGAGGTGCAGGAGGGTCGCGTGCAGGTCGCGGATGTGATGCCGGTCCTGGACGGCGGCCTGGCCGATATCATCGGTCTCGCCATGGCTGGTGCCGCCACGCGCGCCACCTCCCGCCATCCAGTAGGTGAAGCCCAGGGGATTGTGGTCCCGACCGTCCTTGTCGCCCTGGCTGATGGCTTGCCGCCCGAACTCACCACCCCACACCACCACCGTCGAGTCCAGCAACCCGCGCTGCTCCAGGTCTTGCAGCAAGGCCGAGATGGGGCGGTCGATCTCGGGGCAGTGAATGCGGAGGTTTTCCTCAACCCCGAAGTGGGCGTCCCAGTTCTGCTGCTGGTGCCCGCCGCCGTGGTAAATCTGGATGAACCGGACGCCGCGCTCGACGAGGCGCCGGGCGATGAGGCATTGGCGTCCGAACGGGGCCGGGCCCAGGGCCAGGGGATGGTCGCCCGGGCGCCCCTCGTTGATGCCGTACATCTCCAGCGTCCGCGCGCTTTCACGCGAGAGGTCCAGCGCCTCCGGGGCCTCGCGCTGCAATTGGAACGCCAGCTCGTAGCTCGCGATCCGCGCCTGCAACTCGGTGTGGCCCGGGTGCGCGGCCGCGTGCTCCGCGTTGATCTGGTTGGCCGCGTCGATCAGGTCCCGCTGCATCGCGGGCGTGTGGCCGGGGCCGGGGTCGAGGTTGAGCAAGGGCTGGCCGGCGGATCGAAAGACGGTCCCCTGATACGCGGCCGGCATGAAGCCCGCCGACCAATTCGCCGCGCCGCTGATGGGACCGCCGCGCGGGTCCAGCATCACGACGTAGCCGGGCAGGTTGCGGCTGGGGCTGCCCAGCCCATAGGCCAGCCAAGACCCCATGGAAGGCCACCCCTGCTGGATGCGGCCGGAGTTGAGCTGCAACATCGCGGACCCATGCGCGAACGAGTCCGCGTACAGGGACTTGATCACCGCCAACTTGTCCGCATGACGCGACAGGTGGGGCAAGGCATCCGAAATCCAGAGCCCCGAGCGTCCATGACGCCGGAACACGCGGCGCGACCCCAGCAGCTTGCCCGGCTTCACGTCCCGCCGCCGTTGCTCCACGTCGATCGTCTGCCCATGCCGCCGTTGCAGCTCTGGCTTGTAGTCGAACAAGTCCATCTGCGACGGACCGCCGTACATGAACAGGAAGATGCAGGCCTTGGCCGGCCCGCGCCGGTGCGGGGCCCGCTCCTCCAACGGATGCTCCAGCCCGCCCGGCAGCACGTTCGCGGCCCGGGCCCGCCCGCCAAAGAAGCCGTCCTCCTCCAGCAAGCCCGTCATCGCGAGGCCCGTGAACCCCGCGCCCATTTGCCACAGGAATTGCCGACGCGCACCCATCGCTCCATGGCCCTTGTTCATTCGACGTACATCGCCTCGTTGAGGTTGAGCAACATCAGGCACGTCGCCTCCATGGCGCGGCGCGGTGCATCGGATTGCGACGCCTCGGGGCGCAGCGGGACCTGGGCGGCGCCGGTTTGCAGCACCATGTCCTCGGCGCTCAAGGGAGCTCCCCAGGCTCGCAAGCCCACGGTCCCATCCGAAGGCAACGCCCCGGGCAACGCCACCTCGCAGAGCGGCGCCGACGACACGGCGCGGCCCGTCCACAGGCGCGCCCGGTCCCCTTCCACCTCGACCCGGAGTTCCACGCCCGACTCCATGCCCGTCACGGATGCGCTGGCCAAGACCCGGGGCACGGGCGCGAGCCAAACGATCGACACGCGGCCTTCCCTGGGTTCCAACAACACCTCCAGCCCCCGCACGCGTTGCCCGTCCGCCACCGCCCCCAGCAACCACCCACCCCGTTCCAACCCGGCATGGGGCAACAAACGGACCGTCGCCGCGCCCGCATGGAACCGGGCGCCGGGCGCGAGCATGGCCGGTCCCTCGCCGCGCGACACGATTTGGTTGCCCTCGTACTGGTCCGGCCAATGGCCGCGCAGGGGCGTCCAACCGACGGGCCCGGAGACGAAGTGCCCGGGCTTGAGCTGCGCGAAGTAGCCGATGCTCATCGTGGCGGGGACGTCGGTACGGATGGTGAACCGGCTGGAAATCGCGCGCGCGGCCGCCTCGTGCCGCGCGAGGTGGCGCAAGGCGATCGCCAGCTCGGAGGCCGAAGGATCGCGGGCTAGGACGCGCCGCCACGCCTCGCGGAGGGTCGCCTCGGGCGAGGGGGCTCCCGTGCCGGCGGCATCCGCCAAGGCCCGCGCCTGCGCCCGCATGAAGTCGTCGTTCAGCAACAGCAACGCCTGCGGCGCGACCGTCGTCACCGGCCTTTCCGTCAGGGGCACGGTGGCGTTGCTGTAGTCCAGGGCCTCCATCCACGGGACCGGCGACGTCCTCCGCACGAACGCGTACACGGCCCGGCGCGATTGTTCCCCTTCCGACGACACCTCCCAGTCCGTCCCGGGACGTGATCCGCCTTCCAAGACCTCGCCGGCCAACGTGGGGAAGAACCCGCGACCGCCGGCCTTGCGGTTCAACCGGCCGCTGGCCATCAGGACCATGTCGCGGGCGGCCTCCGCCTCCAGCCGCCGGAACCCCTGCCGCCACCAGAGCTCGTTGCCCGGGTCCTTGGCCGCCGCCTCCAGCCCTGGGTTGGCGTCGGATGACCTTCGCCACGCCTCGCTCCCCAGGATCAACCGATGGATGTGCTTGAGCGACCAGCCGTGATCCATGAGTTCCGAGGCCAGCCAATCCAGGAGTTCGGGGTGCGTGGGCGGGGAGCCGGCGGCTCCGAAGTCGCCGGTGGTGCGCACCAACCCGCGCCCAAAATGGTGGTGCCAAAGGCGGTTCACGATGACACGAGCCGTCAACGGGTGCTGGCGTGACGCCAACCACTCGGCCAACACGCGGCGACGTCCCGTGCTTCCATCGCGGGCCGCGCCCTCGGCAGCGTGCGCGCCCTGCCCCGTGGCCGAGGCCAATGCCATGGGGAATCCCGGGCCCACCTCCTCGCCGGGCGACCGGACGCTGCCGCGGCGCAGGACGAAGGTCGTCTTGGGCCTTCCACCTGCCTCGCGCGCGCCCAACGCCAGTTCAAACGGAGGCAGTTCCTTCCCCGCCGCATCGATCCGCCCGCGCAGCGCCTTGCGTTCCTTGTCGTCCGGGGCCTTGGCAAGCTCGGCCTCCAGCGCGCGAACCCGCTCGGCTCGTTCCCGACGCCATGCCGACACGACCCCGGGGTCCGCCAAGGGCAGGTGCACGGTGGACTTCGTGGGCTCCGATACGTGCGCCGGCGCCTCCAGCCCCCGGAAGAAGGACAGCAACCGGTAATAATCCGCCTGCGGCAGGGGATCGAACTTGTGGTCGTGGCACCGGGCGCAGCCCAGCGTGAGCCCCATGAACGCGACGCCCGTGGTCGAAAGCACGTCGTCCAGGTCGTCGAAGGCGGCCGTCTCCTTGTCATCGGGCTCGTCGTCCATCACGCCCAGGCGCAGGAACCCGGTCGCGACCAGCGCCCCGGGCGTGAAGGGCTCCAGCTCGTCGCCCGCGATGTGCTCGCGGACGAACCGGTCCCAAGGCAGGTCGCGGTTGAAGGCATCGATCACGTGGTCGCGGTAGCGCCATGCCCCCTGCTTCTCGCCGTCGCGCTCGTACCCGTTGCTTTGGGCGAACCGCACCACGTCCAGCCAATGACGTCCCCATCGCTCGCCGAAGTGGGGCGACGCCAGCAAGCGCTCCACCTGGCGTTCCCATGCGTCCGGGCGTGCGTCGCGGTCGAAGGCCTGCACCTCGTCGTAGGTCGGCGGCAGGCCGATCAACCCGAAGGTGGCGCGACGCAGGAGGACGCGACGCGGCGCCTGCGGATTGGGGGTGATCCCCGCTTGCTCCATGCGCAGGGCGAGGAACGCGTCGATGGGGTTGGAGGTCGTTGGACGGCCGGGCTTCGTGGGCACCGAGGGCCGCTGGACGGGGGCAAACGCCCACGCTGGGGTCGCGTTGGCGGCGACGCCCGGATCGCCCCGCCAGCCCGCCAGGAGGAACAACACCCATGCCCAACGCGCCCATCCAAGGGCGCGGAGGGATTCAAAGCCGGGACGATTCAGTTGGGAGGGAAGTGATGGCGCAAGCAGATCGAGCAAGCACGACCGATCCAACTGAATCGTTCCGGCCAAGGGGCGGGGCTGGCGTGGGCGCCGGGTCACGGGTTGCGAAGCCGGGCGATGGGCAGGGCGTTGCCGAAGTTGCGAAAGTCCTTGAGGGACCACGCCACCTTCTTGTCCGGCGTGATCTCCAGCAATTGGGGCTGGTCCGGGCCGGCATGGCAGTTCACGACCAAGGTGTTCCCGTTGGGCAGACGCTCCGTCAGCGTCACCCACGCGAGCGTCACCCCCGGGATCTCCTTTTCCTCGAGGCTCCAGACCACCTTGCCCGCGCGGTCCACCTCGACCACCCGATGCCCATTGCCCGCCCCGATCAAGGTCGTCCCGCCCGGAAGTCGCGAAGCCGAGTACACGGCGGCCGGCTGACCCGTGGCCGACGTCACGGGATAGCTCCACACCACGCGGCCGGAGCCGTCGTACTCGCGGACGGCCGATTCGGCCTCGTGACAGACGAGGTAGTGGCCGTCGTCCAGCTTGCGAACCAGGCGCGTGTCCCGGTGGGCGTCGGGCCGATTCCGTTGCAGCGGGACCTCGCGTCGGATGCGCCCCTCGCGGTCCACCTCGATGATGCGGCCCGGCCCGGACTCGGCGATCATCGTGAGGCCGTCGGGCAAACGCTGGAAGGCATGCACCTCCACCTTCTTGCCGGCGTTCCCGTTCATGGACGCCGCGTCGTAGCTCCACACCACGCGATGGTCGCGGTCCAGTTCCACGATGCGGGTCCAGCTAGTCTGGGTGAGGATGTGGCCGTCCGGCAGGATCGAGAGGTCATGGATGTCCTGGATGGGGATTTGCCAGAGGAGTTGGCCGGAGGCATCGACTTCGCCCAGCCGCCGGGCTTGGTAGTCGGCGGCAATGACACGCCGGGGGGGACCGCCCGAGACGACGAAGTCGGCGGCATGAACGGGAATCCAGCCAAGCCCAAGCCCAAGCCCAAGGCCTGACAACCAACCGTGGAACCATCGATGGAGACGCTTCATGGGAGTGACGTCAGCCTGCTTCATCGTGCGTGCCTGCGGCGAGGCAGAATTCAATCGGTTCACCCCAGCGCGCGCATCCCGAGGTTGTTGGCGGCATCTGGGCGGGCGGCGGGGACGTGACCGGTCCCGCAGGGCGGGAGCTTGGATTGGCGGCCGGGGACGGCCGCGGTCCCAGGGTCGAGCGACCCACGGCGTCCTCGGGATCACCCGCGACTTCGGGACGCGCCGCAGCCCAGCCGCGCCCGTGGATGGGCGGTGGGCGGCTTGATGCGTGGCTGGGCATCCTGCGCCCGTCGTGCTCCCATGGGGGCATGCCGCACATCCACGAGAAGATCGACTTCACCGTCGCCGTGTTCGTCGTTGACCGCGACAAGGTCCTGCTGGTGCACCATCGACGCCTCGGCAAATGGCTGCCGCTGGGCGGGCACGTGGAGCTGGACGAGGACCCGGAGCAGGCCGCCCATCGCGAGGTGATGGAGGAAAGCGGCCTCGCGGTGGATCTGCTGGGCGAGCGTCCCCCCACCACCGAACCCGGCACGCGTGCGCTCATCGCGCCGCGATTCCTCGACATCCACCGCATCTCCGACACCCACGAGCACATCGGGCTCATCTACCTCGCACGGCCACGGTCGGGCTCGACGCGGCTCGCACCGGAGGAACACCACGCGATCCGTTGGTGCAGCCGACAGGACCTGGATCAACTGCAGCCGCCGTTGTCGGGGGCGGTTCGCTGGTATTGCGACGCGGCCTTGAAGGAGGCAGGCACGACGCAGGGGCTTGGGGGCAGCCTCCCCGAGCACGAGGCCGGGGACCGGGCCAACGATCCCGCAGGACCCGTCCCCCCCTCACCCGCCGCGTGAGGGCTGGGATGCGTGCCACAAATCCACGGTCCTTCTCGCGCACCATCGGCGGGGCCGTGGGCCCGAATCCTTCCTGGGTTTCGTGGATTTCATGGCGATGAAAACGGCCGACGCGGGGTCTCGGGGCCCGGATTGCATCTTGACACCCTGAACCCCAAACGGGGGAACCTTGCGCATCCATGAGCATGCGCGTGTCCTCGTTTGTCCTCGTACTCGCCGCGGCCTTCGCCGCGTGCGTCGCCGCCGATCCCACCAACGCCCCGGTCGAGGTGTCGGTCTTCCCTGACAAGAAGCTGGAGGCCGCCGTCCGCCAGCAAGTGTTCGCGAAGCGCGACACCGACAAGCCGTTGACGGCCGCCGACGTCGCCAACGTGGCGGTGGTCCAGGGCAACTTCCGGGGGATCACCAACCTGGCAGGACTGGAGCATTGCAAGGCGCTGGCCTCCCTGGAGCTGGCGGGCAACGCCATCGCCGACCTCTCCCCCATCCAGGGCCTGCGCCAGCTTCAGTTCGTCCATCTTGCCTCCAACCGCATCGCGTCCATCGCGCCCTTGGCCACCCTGCCCTCCCTCCAGTACATCCAGCTCGAGTCCAACCTGGTCTCGGATCCCGCGCCGTTGGCTGCCTGCACCAACCTCGCCTCCGTTTACCTTTCCCGAAACAAGCTCAAGTCCATCGCCGCCCTCACCAACCTGCCGCGCGTCGTCACCTTCTACGCCGACGGCAACCAATTGAAGACCATCGCCGGGCTCGGAAACCTGAAGGGGCTCACCACCGTCTCCATCTCGCGCAACCAGGTGCGCGACCTGTCCCCCCTGGCCACGCTCCGCGCCCCAAGCCTCGTGATGGCCGAGGACAACAAGATCGACGACCTCTCGTCGCTCCATGCGGCCGCCATGGCTGACGCGAAAGGCAACAAGAACTGGGCGCCGTTCCTGCGTCTCTACCTCAAGGGCAACCGCCTCTCCTCCAAGTCCAAGAAGCTCGTGGCCGAGCTGGAAAAGGAAGGCATGCGCATCATCCTCCGCGACCCCAAGTAGGTTGGTTGACACCCCGGCAACCCACGGCACCGTCGCCCGTCATGAAATCATTGTTCGCATTCGTCTCATCCCTCCTCGTTTCCATCGCCATGCACGCCGCCAACATCCCGGAAATCCCGCTCAAGGACATCGACGGCAAGGCCACGTCCCTGAAGGCGTACCAAGGCAAGGTCCTGCTGTTGGTGAACGTCGCCTCCCGTTGCGGCTACACCCCCCAATACAAGGGGCTCGAATCTGTCCACCAGAAGTTCAAGGGCCAGGGCTTCTCCGTCATTGGCTTCCCCTGCAATGACTTCGGGCGCCAGGAACCCGGCACACCCGCCGAGATCAAGGAGTTCTGCTCGTCCAACTACTCCGTCACCTTCCCGTTGATGGAGAAGATCTCCGTCAAGGGCGCCGACCAACATCCCCTCTACGCGGCCCTCACCGGCAAGGACTCCCCCTTCCCCGGCGACGTGAAGTGGAACTTCGGCAAGTTCCTCGTGGGCAAGGACGGCAAGGTCCTCAAGCGCTGGGATTCCGGCACCGAGCCCACGTCCGCAGAGATCACCAAGGCCATCGAGGACGCCCTCGCCGCCAAGTAACGCGGCTCCCCATGGCTGAGCATACCGGGGAATTGGAGCCCGCCGACCTGCACCGGTTGCGAGCCGCGCAGGGTTGGCTTGCCCTGGGCCTCCCCCGGGATGCCGCTCGGGAGCTGCAAGCCATCCAAGGCGCGGCCTTCCTGCATTCCTCGACCCTCGACATGCGGTGGGCGGTGGCTGCGGCGCTCGCCGACTGGTCCGAGGCGCATGGCGTGGGCGAAACCAGCGTCCAGCAGCACCCCAGGCATGAATGGGGCTGGATCAACCGTTCCTACGCCGCCCGCCGCATGCCCGGCGGCGGCCTGATCCTCGCCCAGAAACAACTGTCGCCCGCGTTGTCGCTGTTTCCCAAGTCATCCCTCATTCCCTACAACCTCGCGTGCTACGCCTGCCAACTCGGCGACATCGAGGCGGCCATGCACTGCTTCTCGATCGCCGAGACACGCCACGCAAAAAGCCGCGAAAAGGCCGAGTGCATCCGGACCCGCGCCCTCGCGGATGCAGACCTCGCCCCGGTCCACGACTGGATCCGAAGCCTCCCAAAGACCCGGAAGAAATAGTCCCCGTGGTCGTGACTCCCGGATCGTTCCATCCCATCCCCCCCTCCTTGGACACCGCGGCCCCCGACGACTTTGACTTCAGGTTCGGAGGCATCGCGCGCCTCTACGGCCGGGCTGCGCTCGCCCGAATGCGTCGGGCCCATGTCTTGGTGGCCGGGGTGGGCGGAGTCGGGTCATGGGCCGCCGAGGCCCTCGCTCGAACCGGCATCGGGCGCATCACGCTGGTCGATCTCGACGAGGTCTGCGTGTCCAACACCAACCGCCAGCTCCACGCACTCCAATCCACCCTGGGCCTCGCCAAGGCCGACGTCATGGCCGCGCGCCTCCGCGACATCCAACCCGGCATCCACGTCGAGTCACGGATCGAGTTCGCCACCGAATCCTCCATCCCGCGCCTGCTCGGCCTGGATGGCGCGGAGGCCGGGACGCGCCCGGACGTCGTCCTCGACGCCATCGATTCCGTGGCCAACAAGGGTCGCCTGATTGCCGCATGTGCCGCCGCCAGCATCCCCATCGTCGTCTGTGGCGGCGCCGGCGGACGCCGCGACCCGACCTGCATCCGCATCCAGGACCTCGCCCTGGTGACCCATGACCGCCTCCTCGCGAGCGTTCGCGGACGTCTGCGTCGCGAGCATGGCTTCCCACGCGACCGGACCAAGATGGGCATCCCCTGTGTTTGCTCGGCGGAGCCGCCCGTCTTCCCAGACGGCCAGGGCGAGGTGTGCCATGCACGTGCCAGCGCCCCGGCCGGGGACTCGCTCCGGCTCAACTGCGACGCGGGATTTGGCTCGGCCACGTTTGTCACCGGCGCGTTCGGCTTCGCCGCCGCCGCGCATGCCGTGCAATGGGTGCTCCAGCCCAAAACCGACCGTGGAGCGTGAGATGGCACAGTCGTTTCGGCGGATCCAATCGCCTTACTTCACGCTGTAGGCCGCGTGCCCTCACGCGTCCTCAAGGCGCGAGCCGGTACAGGCGCATGGTCGAGCCGGCATCCAAAACCATTCGTCGCCCCACCGGGGTTTCCTCGACGGTGCCCGGGACGACCGCCCAAGGGCCCGCCAACGAGCCGCCTTGCTGCAAGGTCACCCCCACCAGTCCCGACGGCCACACCAGGGACACCCGGCCGTCCGGGAGGAGTTCCATTCCAATGTCGGGTCGGGCTGGACGCACGGTGACCGTCGCCGTGTTGCTGGCAGGATCCGGGTCCGCCGTGTTGGCCGAGGCGGTTGCCGTGACGGCGACGGACGTGGTGCCCGCGAAGCGCATGCGAACGGTGGCAAGGATCGAGGCCCCCGGCTGGACTTGCCCGGGACTGAAGACCACCGCGCCATCGAAGAGGTCGAACGTCCCCGCCGTGGTGCTGGAGCCCACGTAGGTGGCGGAAGCCGGGACACCCACGGTAAGGGCCGTCCCCGACGACGGGATGGGGCCCGCGTTGGAGAGTTGGAAGGTGAAGGACACCTCCTGGGTGACCCACGGATCCGCGGGCATCGCCTGGCCCACCACCGAAAGGTTGGCCGTGTTGCCCACGAGGAAACTCGTGGCCGACTGCGCGCTGCCGGCGTCGGTCACGACCGTGATGCGCCCCGTCGTGGCACCGGGCGGCACCACCGCGAGGACGCGCGTGTCGCCTTGGACGGTGAAGCCCGAGGCATTCAGGCCATTGAAGCGAACCACCGTGGTCCCGGAAAGATTGTCGCCGGAGATCGTCACCGCCGTTCCCGGGGGGCCGAAGGCCGGCACGAACCCCGTCACCTGCGGTTGCGTGGAGGCCGGGACGAAGCTCCGCGCGCTCACGCCCTTCCCGCCGGGATTGGTCACGGCCACGGGACCGGCCTGCGCCCCGGCCGGGACCACGGCGTCGATGCGATTGGTGGTGACCACGGTGAACACGGCGGAAACGCCGCCGCCGAATTCAACACGGCTGACGTCGATGAAGTTGGATCCCGTGACCGCGACCACGGCCCCGGGCTTGGCCGTGGAGGGCTGCACGTCGGCCACGACCGGCGCCACGTAGAACGGGGTCGTCGTGGAGTCGCTGCCGTTCGGCGTCGTCAGGCGGATGGCCCCGGCGAGGGCTCCCTGGGGGACCACCACATTGACCTGGCCGGAGGAGACGTTGGTCCAGACCGTGGCCGAGACGCCGCCGAAGGCCACGCCGGAGGCGCCGCCCAACCCGTCGCCGACCAACGTGACGACATCGCCCGCCTTGCCTCCCGCCGGGCTGAACGAGCGAACACGGGGGAGCAGTACGAGGTTGGAGGTCGTCAGGAACGTCCCGCCCGGCGTCGTGATCGACACGCGACCGGAGGCGGGCATGGGCGGGACCACGATGACGACGTTTGTGGCCGTGGCGGAGACGATGGTTGCCGAGGCATTGCCCACCAACGCGGCGAATGCATCCACCAGGCTGACGCCCTTGACCGTCACCGTGTCACCCACACGGGCGGACGATGGCTCGAAGCTCGTGACGACGGGCTGGAGGTAAAAGTTGCCCCAAAGCTCGACCGACCCCGCCGGATTCACCAGCACCGGCGCGCCGGATGCGGCGCCTTGGGGGATGGTGACCTGCATGCTGGTGCCGCTGGCGAACTCGGTGACGGCCGGCACGTAGCCACCCGCCGCCGCCGGGAACCATGCGCGCGTGGTGAAAGTGGGGTCGCCCGGGTCCGCGAAGTTGTCGCCCTCGAAGCGCACGGAATTGCCGGGCACCCCGCGCAAGGCGTCCCCCGGGCCCTGCGGCTGGGGCAGCGAACGCCCGTACTTGGTGATGCGCGGCGCGACCTGGAAGTTGAAGTCGCTCAGCCACGCCAGCCCCCAGGAGTCGTACAAGCTCAGGGAGCCAATCGTGGCCGTGGGTGGAATGATCGCCACGAGGCGCTGGTCGCTCCCCGAGAACGTCGCCGTGCCCAGGCCAAACCGGATGCTCGTGACGGACGCCAGCCCGGCTCCCCGGATCTCCACCTGGTCTCCGGGCTTCCCGCGGATCTGATCCAACCCCGTCGAAGGCGGGTTGATCCGTCGGATGGACGTGATCACCAAGGCCTGGGCGGGGAACGTGCCCGCCCACAACAACGTCGCCGCCCATGCGACCATGACCCATCCCCATGCCCCCCTGCTGCCTGCCGTCTTCATCGTGTTGTCTTTCTTCCCGTCCGTCAGTTGCCGCCCATTTGCCTTCGCACTCGCTCCAGCTTGGCTCGCTCCTCCGACGTCAGGCTGTGGATCCCCTGCGTCGCAATCTTGTCGAGGATCGGATCGATCTCGCGGCTCCAGTCGGCCGGCCTCCTGCCGCTGCTGGCCCCCTGCGCGCTCGCACGAGACGTGTCCCGCACCTTGCCTCCATCGATGACCGTCACGCCAGGCCGGGACGCCATGCGCCGACGCCACCAACGGGTGGCCCAACCGTCCTCCGCGTTCATCCCTGCCACGGCGGCCACGCCGGTGCCGTACCCGCCCAGGTGCGCGAGGTGCGCCACGCCATCCACCGGGAACAACGCGCACCACGCATCATACGCGAGCAACACCCAAAGCAGGATCGTCGCGCGCATCTCGATCGGGATGAAGTAAAGGCTGAACATGGCCTGCCGATCGGGGAAGAGCCGGCAATACGTCGCCACCACGGCGCAGACCCCTGCCGACGCCCCCACCACCGTTGTTTCCCGACCAAAGACCCCGTCGATCAAGACCTGCGCCAACCCGCCCAGCACGCCGCCCAGCAAGTACAGCCACGCGAAGCGGCGGGTCCCGAGCCGTTCCTCGACGCTCCGACCGAAGAAGTACAAGCCAAGCCCGTTGGCCAGCACATGGAAGGGAAGCGGGACGGAGTGAAGGAACTGGTACGTGATCAAGGTCCAGATCCGGCCATGGAGCAACCCGCGCTTGCTGAGCCCCAGCGCCCCGGCCACGTCCACCCGCCCGTGAAAGGCCAGCACGCTCTGCACGACGAAGCATGCGAGCAGCACCCAGATCAGCGTCACGGCCAACCCCGGGCCCCGTGGCTTCAGCTCGCGCATGTAGTCCCGGTCTGAGATCACGGCGACAGCCTACCCGGCCTCCCTGTGGCTTGGCGAGCCATCGCATCGAGGCCCGTCGGCACGACGCGCCCCGGCACGGGAACTCCGTTGGTGTCCAGGCAGACATCCGGGTAGCGTGCGCGCTTCATGCGCGAATTGCGCCTCCTCGTTGTGTACTTGGCGGCCGTCTTCATGGGCGGTCCCCTGGCGGCCCCGTGGCTCTGGAAGGCCACGCAGGCTGCCGCCGCGAGCTCGTCCCTCTTCGCCGGCCTCGCGCACCAACCCTTCCATCGGTATGTCAATCGATGCCTCCTGGTCTTTGCCCTCGCGGGGCTTTGGCCCCTTCACGTGGCCTTTGGAAGGCACGGGCGACGTGAGCATGGATGGCAAGGGCCTTGGCTACGGCCGCTCCTCGTGGGGTCGGCTATTGGGAGCGCCTCCCTCGCGTGCATCCTGCTGGGATCCCTCGCCGCTGGGGACGCCACCCTCGCGCCCAACGTGAGCCCGCTGGCGTTCGCGCGCCGGCTCGCCTCGGCCCTGGGTGCGGCGGCATGCGTCGCCGTCATCGAGGAATGGCTGTTCCGCGGCCTGATCCATGCGGCGCTGCGCCGCTCGCTCCCGTTCGCCTTCGCCGCCACGGTCACCAGCGTGCTCTTTGGCTGGGTCCACTTCTTCGACCGTCCTCCCCAGCCGGAAGTCGTCGGGCCCCTGACGGGCCTTTGGACGCTGGGCCACATGCTGCACGGCTTCACCGACATCACGGCGCTCGTGCCCGGGCTGTTCAACCTTTGCGTGGTGGGCTGGATGCTGGCGCTCGCGCGCGAGCGAACCGGGGCCCTGGCGCTTTCCATCGGGATCCATGCCGGCTGGGTGTTGTGCATCAAGCTCATGGGGTACCTGGTCGTGAGGCAGGCACCCGAGGACACGCTCGTCTGGGGTTCCGCCAAGGTGTTCGACGGATGGGGAGCCAGCGTCGTCCTCGCCTCCCAGCTCCTTGTCTTGCACCTTGTCACGCGTCGGGCTTCGCGGCCCGACGCCGGATGACCTCACGCCTCACCCTCTCGCTCTCCGCCGCGGCCTTCCTTGGGTTGTTGTTTCCCGAGCGTTGCCAGCTCTGCCACCTCCATCATGCCACGCCGGCCCAAGGCTTTGTTTGCGAGGCCTGCCGGGCCTTGGTCCGGCCCATCTCAGGCCCGTCCTGCTCCCGTTGCGGGCTCCCCTTCCCGGGCGCCATCACGCAGGCCTTCGAGTGCCCGAACTGCTTCCGCGTCCCGCTGGCCTTCTCCAAGGCCCAGGCCGCCGTCGAGGCCGAGGGGCCCGCCCGCAGGGCCATCCATCTCTACAAGTACGCCCGGGCACTCTGGCTCGAGCCCTTCCTTCGGGACATTTGGATCCCGGCCGCCCTCGCCGACCTCGCCGGGCACCCATGGACGGGGGTCGTCCCGGTCCCGCTCCATCCCGTTCGCCAGCGGGAACGGGAGTTCAACCAAGCCGAGCGCCTGGCCCAACTTCTCGCGAGTCCCCTCGGCTTGCCCGTGCGCACCGACCTGGTCCAACGCCGGCTTTCCACGGATTCCCAAACGACGCTTTCAAGGGAGGAACGCGCGGCCAATGTGCGGCGAGCCTTCAGCCCCGCCTCCAAGGCACGACTCCCCGCCTCACGTTGGATCGTCGTGGACGACGTCCTCACGACGGGTGCCACCACCGACGCCGTCGCCGCCATCCTGCGAAAGGCGGGGGCCGAGGAAGTGGTTGTCTGGACGGTTGCGCGGGGAACCTGACGGCCGGGGGCATCGTCAAGGGCCACGGGCTTTGCCTCTTTCCCGTAACCCAGGCCCGGGGCGCGCCGTCGATCCCGACATGACCCGCACGCATGAAATCGTTTGTCGGCTGGGCGTCATGGCCGCCCTGGGACTGACCCTCGCCGTCCCGGCCCAGGACCCGGTCCCCGCCACGCCGCCCCCTTCCACGGCGCGCCCCGAACCCCGGGACAAAAAGCCTCGGAAGGGCGGTCCCCCGGGACTCGTGAAACCCGCGATGGCTGACACCGTCAAGGCACGCGTCTATGCGGACAACTGGTTCATGCTGTACATCAACGGCGAGTTGGTAGCAGTCGATTCCATCAAGTTCACCCCGCACAACGTCGTGAGCGTGGACATTCTCCCGGAATACCCGATGACCATCGCCGTGATGGCCAAGGACAACGCCGACCCGGCCACGGGGCTCGAATACGGCACCAGCATTGGCGACGGCGGCCTATGCCTGAAGATCGGCGAGGACGTCGTCACGGGCCCCGACTGGAAGGCGAAGTGCTTCTTCCACGGCCCCATCCACGGCGACACCACCCGCCCCAGGGTCCGGCAGGATCCCATCCCAGACGGTTGGTGGAAGCCCGGGTTCGACGACGCACAGTGGCCGAAGGCCAAGGTTTTCACGGAGCAGGAGGTCGGGCCCAAGCCACCGTACTTCGAGCACGACTTCAAGGGCGCTTCCTTCATCTGGTCCGACGACCTTGCGCTCGACAACACGGTCTTGTTTCGGGCCCACATCGAGAAGCCGGGCTGGATGAAGCGTTGGAATACCAAGGCGGACCTCGACGTCAGCGGCGCGCCGTTGAAGTAGCCTTGGACGGAGGGTGCAAAAGGCTCCCGGGCTAAACCGGCACGACTGGGTTGGATCGTTCGCGCCTCGCCTCCAACCGGCGGGGGGCTTCCGGCACGTGCGCGGACTTTCCAGTGACCGCCCCTTTGACATCCGAGGGACGCTGCGGTGAGGTGAAGCGATGAACCGTCGCGACCGCCAACATCCCTCGGGGTTCGCAAGTCCGGGGGGCTTCACGCTCATCGAGTTGCTCGTGGTCATCGCCATCATCGCGATCCTGGCGGGGATGCTGTTGCCAACGCTGGCGCGGGCGAAGGCCAAGGCGCAGCAGATCCGCTGCACCAGCAACCAGAAGCAGATCGCCCTCGGCTACCTCCTGTACGCAGCCGACCAAGGCGACATGCTGCCCGTGGCGGGAACCGAGGTGCCGGTGGGATCCGGTTGGGTGGCTCCCAGCCGATGGTTCGCGGAGATCTCGACCTACATCTCCCAGGACGTGCGAAACTTCACCAACCTCGTCGCCAAGTCGAAGGTCGTGGCCTGCCCCATCGCCAAGATCGGCACCAACGTCATCCCGGCGAGCGTGCCGGGCCATCAAGGATATGGCGGCTACGGACACAACTACGCCTACCTCGGCTACACGCCGGCAGAGCGGGTCAAGGCTTCCATCATCACCAAGCCCTCCGAGACGATCTTCAACGGCGACGGCCTCGACCCGGACAAGGGCCTGAGTTGGTGGAACTACGGGTACCTCTACCCGCCGAGCATCAAGAGCCCCTTGTTCCGCTACGTGCGGCACGGCCAGGGCGGGAACTACGCATGGTCCGACGGACATGTCTCCATCATGCCCTGGAGCGCCTTGTCCAAGGGGGCGAATGGCAAGGTGGACTGGTACTACCAGCCCGGACCTTAGCCGGGACGATTCAGTTGGGTCGGTCGTGCTTGCTGGATCTTCTTTCGCAAGAGCTTCGTCGTTCGCTCGTTACGGGCCTGGAACTGGC
>CAIRNV010000307.1 GCA_903880005.1 uncultured Verrucomicrobiota bacterium
GAAGCCTCCCCTCGCGCCCAGTCCTCCGGACAATGTGCCGCCGCCCAGGACGCGTTCGCGGGCCCGCGCCACCACCCATGCCAAGTGACGGTTGCCGGCCAACGCCTCGGCCGTCCGCAGCCCGTCCAAGACCGTGACGCCAGAACGCAGCAAGATGGACAACGCCCGCGCGAACATCGCGCTTCCCGCCACCCGCAACACCTCGCCCAGCAACGGCAGAGCCAGCAGCCACCGATCCACCAGCAAGCGCCCGCCGGGCATGCGGATCGCCACGCCGCCCATCGCCCCCAGAACCACCAATCCCGCCAGCCACCATGGTCCGTCCACGCGCGCCCATGCCGACACCTCGATCAACGCCAGGGTCGTGGGAGGCAGCTTCCTCCCCAGCGACTTCATCAAGCCCTCCAGCCTGGGAATGACCTCGATCACCATGAAGCCCGCCACGCCCACCGCCGCCACCAGCACCAACATCGGATACGCCAGCGCCGTCAGCACCTGCTGCATCAACTGCCGTCGGCGCTCGATCGCATCCGCCGCCCGTTCGAGCACCGCGTCGAGGTTTCCCGTCTCCTCGCCCACACGGGCCAACTGAACCGTCAGATCCCCAAAGACCCCTTCTCTCCGCAACGCGTCGGCAAACGTTCCACCGCCCTCGATGCGCGACATCACCGAGCCCAGCACGCCACGCATCCTGGATCCCTCTGCGTTTTCGCGGGTTGCCTGCAACGCCCCCAGCAAGGTCAGCCCCGACCTCAACATCACCGCCAATTGGCGCAGGACGCCCTCCACCTCCTCCATCGAGACCGGCCACCAAGCAGTCGGGAGCCAGGCTGCGAACGGCGTCCTTCCGCCACGCTTGGCGATGGGTCGGACCTCACGCATGTCCAGGACGAGCCATCCGCGTTCCCTCAGCAGGGCTGCCATGGCCGATGCCGATGCCGCCTCCTCCCGGCCGTCGCGCATCCGTCCCTCGCCATCTCGCGCCTCGTAGGTGAATTCCGGCATCGCCTTCGCCCTTTCCCTCAACCCCACATCACGGCAGCCCGGACCTCATCCAACGAGGTCTCCCCACGCGCCAGCTTCGCCATTCCGTCGTCCAGCAAGAGCCCGTGCCCGCGCCGGCGCATCTCCTCGACCAATTCCACCTCGTGCGCCCCACCGTTCACCACGCGTGACCACGTGTCGTCCACCGGCAACATCTCGAACAGGGCCAGCCTTCCCGCCACCCCGCGCCCGGCGCAGTACCAGCAGCCCGTGGCCCTCCAGCAAGGCTTCCCAGCCGCATCCCCCCGTCCCAGCCCCGCCGCCTCGTCCTCCGTCATCACGCCCGGGGCGCGACATTTGCCACACAAGCGCCGCACCAGCCGCTGGGCCACGCTGAGGCGCAACGTCGAGGCGACCAGGTACCGTTCCACCCCCATGTCCGAGAGCCGCGTCACCGCGCCCGCCGCCGTGTTGGTGTGCAGCGAGCTCAGCACCAAGTGCCCCGTCAACGACGCCTTGACCGCAATCCCCGCCGTCTCCGGGTCGCGCACCTCCCCGATCATGACCACGTCCGGGTCATGCCTCAGGATGCTGCGCAGCGCCTTGGCGAACGACGTCTTGTCCGCCGCGTCCACGGTCACCTGC
>CAIRNV010000308.1 GCA_903880005.1 uncultured Verrucomicrobiota bacterium
CCTTGCGTTTGCCGAGTCGCAGGGCGTCGATCCCGCCGCCGCCCTCGCCGTGCTGCGCGAGTCGATGGCCTATTCGCGGGCCGTCGATGCCAAGGGGATCAAGATGGTCCGGCGCGACTTCGCACCGCAGGCGCGCCTGTCGCAGCACCTCAAGGACGTGCGCATCCTGCTCGGCCTCGCCCGTGACGCCGGGCAGGAGTTGCCGTTGTCGGAGGTGCACCGCGCCCTGATGGAACGGGGCGAGGCGATGGGCCTTGGCGACCTGGACAACAGCGCGGTGCTCGAGGTGCTGCGCCCGCACGGGCGTTCGTCTGGCACGGGGTCAGTCCAACCGGGAGGTGCATCATGAAGGACGGGCTTCGTGGCGGGGCGCGCATGGTCGTGTTGCTGGCGGCCGTCGGCGGCCTCCTCTTCGACGGGTTCGAGCTGGGCCTGATGCCCGTGGCGTCGTTGTCGGTTTCAAAGGACCTGCTGGGGAAGGCGTTCACCCCGGCGCTCGGCGGCGAATGGTTCGCCCGGTTCACCGCCGCGCTCATGTTTGGCGCCGCGTTGGGCGGCATCTTCCTCGGCGCCCTGGGCGACCGCATCGGGCGAACCCGTGCGCTGGGCGTGAGCGTGTTGTTTTACTCGGTGTTCGCCGGGCTCGGCGCATGGGTGCGGACGCAGGAAGAAATGCTGGTGCTGCGGTTTTTGGTGGGGCTTGGCGTGGGCGGGGTCTGGCCGAACTCGGTGGCCTTGGCCGCCGAATGTTGGCCGGGCCGGTCGCGCCCAGTGATTGCGGGCGTCATGGGCGCGGCGTTGAACGGGGGCATCCTCCTGCTCTCGCAGGTGGCGCGGGCATGGCCGGTGTCGGAGGCGTCCTGGCGCTGGTTGTTCCAATTGGCCGCCGTGCCTGCGTTGCTCGGCCTCGCGGCGCTCACCGTCATCCCGGAGTCCCCTTTGTGGCGCTCCGCGACCGACGTGTCGCAGGCCCCGGGCCACCGGCCAGGCTCCGGGCCGTCCGGGTTGGCGCAATTGTTCCAGCCACCCATCCGGCGCCTCACGTTCTGGGGCATGTTGCTGGGATCCATCCCAATGGTCGGGGCATGGGCGGCGAGCAAGTGGATGATCCCATGGGCCGACAAGCTCGGCGCGGCGGCCGGCCAACCCGGCTACAAGGCGCTCACGCAGGGCGCCTGGGCGTTTGGCGCGGTCGCCGGAAGCTTCGTGGGCGCGCAGGTGGCGGCGGCCCTCGGACGTCGTCTCTCCTACGCCCTGATCAGCCTCGGCGCGACGACGCTCACCTCGGCCATGTTCCTCGCCACCGAGCCGTTGCGGCCGGGCTTCCTGTGGGTCGTGGGGGCGCAGGGGTTTGTCTCGACGTTGTTCTTTGGCTGGCTGCCGTTGTACCTGCCGGAGCTGTTTCCCACGCGGGTGCGGGCCGCCGGCAGCGGGTTGGCGTACAACGTTGGCCGGTTCGCCACGGCCGCCGGGGTCATGGGCGCGGGCTGGCTGTTTGCGTCGATGGGCGGCTCGTATCCCAAGGTGGGCGCGACCTGCGGCATGGTGTACCTGCTGGGCCTGCTGGCGTCCTTGGGCGCGCCCGACACCGCCGC
>CAIRNV010000309.1 GCA_903880005.1 uncultured Verrucomicrobiota bacterium
CAGTTGGGAGGGAAGTGATTGCGAAGCAGATGCTTGTGCAAGCCGAGGAGTGAGCGAGGCGCGGGCCGGTACGAGGCCCGTAACGAGCGAACGACGAAGGATTTGCGCAAGCAGATCGAGCAAGCACGACCGATCCAACTGAATCGTCCCGGCCAAGGAGGCCTGCGGCGATGTACATCCATGAAATCGAGCAATGGCCGGCCTTCTCATGGGACGAACGGAGGTTGTCCCCGCTGCTGGCCAAGGTGCGCCATGCCCAGGGACGATTGCTGGGGCGGATGGAGGCCTTGGGCTTTCAAACCCGCGAGGAAGCGACCCTGCAAACCCTCACGCATGACGTCGTCCAGACGAGCCAGATCGAGGGCGAGCGGTTGGACGCCCGGCAGGTGCGGTCCTCGCTGGCCCGGCGCATGGGGTTGGACATCGGCGCGCTTCCGCCCACGGACCGCAACGTGGAGGGGATCGTCGAGGTCCTGCTCGACGCCACCCGCAACCATGCCGCCGAGTGGACCGTGGAACGGTTGTTTGCGTGGCACGCCGCCTTGTTCCCAACCGGTCGAAGCGGGTTGCGCCCGATCGTCGTGGGCGGATGGCGAACGGCGCGCAGCGGGGACATGCAGGTGGTCTCGGGTGCCATGGGGCGGGAGACGGTCCATTTCGAGGCCCCGCGGCACGACCGGGTGCCGATGGAGATGCAGCGCTTCATGCGATGGCTGAACACCGAGGCGGGCATGGATCCCGTGCTGAAGTCCGCGTTGGCCCACTTTTGGTTCGTGACCATCCATCCCTTCGAGGACGGCAACGGGCGGTTGGCACGGGCCATTGCGGACGGGATGCTGGCGCGGTCGGAGGGCGCGTCGCAGCGCTTCTACAGCATGTCGTCGCAGATCCAGAGGGAACGTTCCGAGTACTACCTGGTGTTGGAGTCCTGCCAGAAGGGGGACCTTGACGTCACAGGGTGGCTGGAATGGTTCCTCGGCTGCATGGAACGGGCGATGGAGGCTTCGGAGGACATGCTGGCCGACGTGCTGCGCAAGGCCCGCTTCTGGGGAAGGCACGCGGGCGCAACCTTCAACGATCGACAACGCAAGGTCCTCAACCGCGTGCTGGACGGCTTCGAGGGAAAGCTCACCACGTCCAAGTGGGCCAAGCTCGCCGAGTGTTCGCCGGACACGGCCCTGCGCGACATCGGGGACTTGGTGGCGCGCGGAATCCTGTGCAAGGCCGCGGCCGGGGGCCGTAGCACGAGCTACGACCTGTCCGTGCCGGAGTGACTACCCGACGACGTGGGGCCGCGATGCGGGCATGGGAAGCGGGCATGGGACGCGGCCGGGACGGCTGCGCCGCGTTCCCGCCCTGCGTGCTGCGCGTCGCCCGGCCTTTTCGGTTGCGGGACCGTCCCCGCGTGCGGCTTTCTATCCCGCAAGAATTCTATGGAAGCTTCCCTTGCCCTGCGGCGTGCCGCGCCGTGGACCGGTTTCGTTTGCCGGATCTTCCCGGCCATGGCGTGCGTCGCCGCGGCTCTGTCCGCGATGGCGTCGGGCCATCTCATCCCCAAGCCCGCGCCCGGGCCGCACACGAGGGCGCTGGAGACGGCGCTGGATCGCTACGTGGCCACGCCGGACCCGGCGTTTGAATGGAAGACGGTGGCCGTCACGGACGTGCCGGGCGGGAAGGTGGCGTCGATCGCGATGACGTCGCAGCGGTGGCTCACCACGAACGAGGTCAACCGCACGGAGTGGAAGCATTGGCTCACGGTGGTGCGGCCGTCGGGGACGGTGGGTGATTCGGCGTTGCTCTTCATCGGGGGCGGCGCGAACCGGGACGAGGCGGCGCCGAAGCCGGGCAAGGAGCTGCTGATGATCGCGGCCGCGACGCGGTCGGTGGTGGCGGAGCTGAAGATGGTGCCGAACCAGCCGCTGGTGTTTCACGGGGACGGCAAGGAGCGGGTGGAGGACGACCTGATTGCGTACACGTGGGACCAGTTCGTGCGGACGGGGGACGAGCGTTGGCCGGCGCGGTTGCCCATGACGAAGTCGGCGGTGCGCGCGATGGACGTCGTCCAGGCATGGACGGGGAGCGCGGAGGGGGGCGGGGCGGCGGTGAAGGGCTTCGTGGTGGCGGGCGGGTCGAAGCGCGGATGGACCACGTGGACGACGGCGATCGTGGACAAGCGGGTGGTGTCGATCTGCCCGATCGTGATCGACGTGCTGAACATGCAGCCCTCGATGCAGCATCACGTGCAGGCGTACGGGTTCTTTGCGCCGGCGGTGGGCAACTACACCCAGCAGGGCATGATGGACTGGTTCGGCACGCCCGAGATGCAGGCGTTGCAACGCATCGAGGACCCGTACTTCTACAAGGAGCGGCTCGTGATGCCGAAGCTCATCATGAACGCCTGTGGCGACCAGTTCTTCCTGCCGGACTCGTCCCGGTTCTACTTCGATCAATTGCCCGGGACCAAGTACCTGCGCTACGTGCCCAACGCGGACCACTCGCTGCGGGGGAGCGATGCCTACGAGACCTTGGGGGCCTGGCATTGGGCCACGTTGAACCGCAAGCCGCTGCCCGAGATGAAGTGGGACCGCGCCCAGGACGGATCGGTTCGGGTGACGACGTCCAAGAAGCCCCGGCAGGTGCGCCTGTGGCAAGCCCACAACCCGGGCTCGCGCGACTTCCGCATGGAGGTCATCGGGCCGGCGTGGTGGCCCACCGTGTTGGATGCCGGTCCGGACGGGTCGTTCGTCGCGTCGCCCCCGGAGCCCCGGGACGGTTGGTCCGCGTACATGGTGGAGGTGACCCAGGACATCGGGGCGCCCGTCCCCATCAAGGTCACCACTCCCGTGTGGGTGACGCCCGACACGCTGCCGCACCCGCCACGGAAGGTGGCGACTCCGAAGGGGTTCCTGAGCCGGTAGGCGTTGCCGGACCCGCTGCTGCGGCCTGCAAACTGCTGGAGAAACGACACGAATGAGATTGGGGAACCGGGTGCTCGACCATCGTCTCGAGCGCGGCATCGAGGCCATGGTCGGGGCATCCGTGCTGCTTGCGGTCGTCCTTTTCGGCGGTGTGAGGATGACCGAGCTGGCATGCGTGACGGGCCTGCTGGCGATGGCGTCGGTCCTTTGGGTCGCGCGCCTGTGGCTCGGCGGCTCGCACCGTTTCCTGCTCCATCCGATTCTCCTGCCGGCCTTCGGCTTCGTCGCGTACGCGGCATGGCGCGCGAGGTCCGCGGACGTCCCCTACCTCGCGTGGCAGGAGGTTTGGATGGTGGGCCTGTACGTGCTGGCATTGGTGCTGGCGCTGCAAAACCTGCACGGCCAGGACGTGCTCCAGCGCACCAGTTGGATGGCTTCCGGGCTGGGGTCGCTCCTCGCCCTGTACGCGCTGGGGCAATTCCTTGGGGAAAGCGACGCCGTGTTGTGGCTGGCGCGGCCCGCCCAGTACGTGCGCCGGGCCGGCGCCACGTTCGTGAACCCGAACCACTTCGCCACGCTCATGGTGATGCTGATGCCGCTGTCGTTGGCGCAGGCCTTCCTGGGCCGCGCGAAGCCGGTGGAACGGGTCCTCCACGGCTACGCGGCGCTGGTGATGTGCGCCGGGCTTGCGGTCACCATGTCCCGCGGCGGCTGGCTGGGCGGCGGCATCGCCACGGCCGCCTTCTTTGGATGGCTGGCGGGTCGCAAGCGCCACCTGCGCCTGCCTGCCGTGCTCGTCATGGGCGCCATGGCGTGCGCCGCCGTGGCCTTCCTCGTGTTCAATGCGAAGGCGCGTCTCCGCATCGAGGGGCTCCGCACGCAAGGCATGGCGGACACCGGGGACCGAACCCCGCTTTGGAAGCCGGCGTGGGCCATGTGGCGCGACCATCCGTGGACGGGCGTGGGACCGGCGCACTACGACGTGTGGTACCCGCAGTATCGGGATGCCGCCATCCAGGCCAGCCCCGCCTACGCCCATAGCGAGTACCTCAACACCCTCGCCGACTACGGCCTGGTGGGTGCCCTCGTCGTCGGGGCGGGCATCGCCGCGCTCGTGGCCAGCGCCCTCCTTTCGCGCAAGTACGTGGAGCGCGGCTCGGGAGACCTGGGCGACAAGGGCAGCAATCGGTCCGCGTTCTTCGTCGGCGCCACGCTGGGGCTGCTGGGCCTGGCGGTTCATTCCGTGGGCGAGTTCCCGATGCACATCCCGGCGCTCGGGTTGCTCGCCATGGTCCTCGCCGGGCAGGTGGCCTCCATGGCGCGCTTTGCCAGCGATCGTTGGTGGTTCTCGCCCGGCCTTGCCTTGCGGGCCGCCGTCTCGGTCGCCGTGCTCGCGTCGCTGGCGTGGCTCGTTCCCACGGCGTGGGTGGGCTTTCGCGAGGCCTGGCTCCTTGCGCAGGCCCAGCGCGAGGCGGGCGTCTCCCATCGCCTCATCCAGTCGCTCGAAAGGGCCGCCGTCCTCGCGCCGGGCAACCCGCGCACCGCGTTGCTCCTCGGCGACAACCTGCGACGGGCCAGCTTCTTCGCGGGATCCGAGTGGACGTCGCGGCGATCCGAGGCCATCGCATGGCTGGGCAGGGCGGCCGCGATCAACCCGCATGACCCGGCGCCGCACATGGCGCTCGCGGAGGCCTGGGCTTGGGCGCAGGAACTCGACAAGGCGGTCGCCGCCTCCGCCAAGGCCCGCGCCATGGCCCCCCGCCTCGTGGCCGCCGCCAACCTCCATGGCTGGATCCTCTTCCAACGCGCCCAATACCGCGAGGCCCGCGAGCAATTCCAGCAATCCCTCGAATGGGATCCCTGGACCAACCATTACGCCCGGGCCTACCTCGAAGCCTGCGACGCCGCCCTCGGTGTTTCCCCGCCTCCCGGCCAGCCCTGACGGCGTCATCCCAACGGGGTGCCCGCCCGCCCCGCGCCCACAAACAGGCTTGTCGCCGTCCCTCCGCGCGTCGTCACATTGCCCCGCCATGAATCCGTCCCTCCATGACCTCGCCAAGATGATCGACCATTCCCTCCTGCATCCCACGCTCACGGACGCCGAGCTGGAGGAGGGATGCCGCGTGGCGGCAAGGCACGGGGTCGCGTCGGTGTGCATCAAGCCGTACGCCGTCAAGATGGCCGCGGCGCTCCTTCATGGCTCCGGCGTCCACGTCGGGGCCGTCGTCGGCTTCCCCCACGGCGGTTCCGCCACCGAGGTCAAGCGCCTCGAAACCGCCGTCGCCTGCCGCGATGGAGCCACCGAGATCGACATGGTCCTCAACGTTGGAAAGGCCCTCTCGGGCGACTGGCCCTACGTCGAGGCGGACATCCGCGCCGTGTGCGACGAGGCCCATGCCCACGGCGCGCGCGTGAAGGTCATCCTGGAGAACGACTACCTGGCGGCCGGCGGCGCCGGGCTTTCCCCCGACGACCTCAAGCGGCGCCTGTGCGAGATCTGCGAGCAAGCGGGGGCCGATTGGGTGAAGACCTCCACCGGTTACGGCTTCGTCAAGCAACCGGACGGCTCCTACGGCTACCGGGGCGCCACCGAGCATGACCTGGCCCTCATGCGGGCCAGCGTCTCCCCCAAGGTCCAGGTCAAGGCGGCGGGGGGCGTTCGTGACGTGGACGGCCTCCTGCGCGTCCGCGCCCTCGGGGCCACTCGCTGCGGCGCCACCGCCACCGTCGCCATGCTCAAGGCCTACGAGCAACGGCTCGACGCATCGCCATCCGACCCGGCCCAACCCACGACGAACGCCCGGATCGGGCAGGGCGGGTACTAAATGGCCGTCCCATCCAGGCAAAGAGGCCCTTTTGGATGAATTCTAGACCTCACCCTGCAGGTGAGGTTGGGGTGGGGCGCAGGCGGCCGCTCGTGGGCCTGGAAGCCGGCCGAAAGCGGCTAAGCCGGGACGATTCAGTTGGGAGGGAAGTGATTGCGCCGCAGATTCTTTCGCAAGACGAGGAGTGAGCGAGGCACGGGCCGGTACGAGGCCCGTAACGAGCGCAGGACGAAGCTCTTGCGAAAGAAGATCAAGCAAGCACGACCGATCCAAC
>CAIRNV010000310.1 GCA_903880005.1 uncultured Verrucomicrobiota bacterium
GGATTGCAGGCCATCCAATGGTTCAAGGAGGGCCGCTTGATGGAGATCGCGGAATATTGCTGCTACGACGTCAAGCTCACCAAGCTCGTCCATGAGCACGGCGCACGGCACCGCCAGTTGTTCTACAAGAACCGCTTCGGCGCGAAGCTGAGCGTGTCCGTGGATTGGTAGGGCAAACCCACCGGATCGGGGCTCTCGGCGACGATCCGTGCAGGCCTAAGCCGTAACGATGCCGTTGGGAGGGAAGTGATTGCGCCGCAGATTCTTTCGCAAGACGAGGAGTGAGCGAGGCGCGGGCCGGTACGAGGCCCGTAACGAGCGAAGGACGAAGCTCTTGCGAAAGAAGACCAAGCAAGCACGACCGACCCAACTGCATCGTCCCGGCTAAGGGATGTTGGCCCCGTAGGCGTGCTCCTTGAGCCACCGAAGATCCCGGCTGTCTGGATGGTAGATCGTCCAATGATTTGGGAGCCACGTGGCTCCCGCCTCCGCAAACGTCCGCGGATCCACCCATCGGGGAGAGTCCACATGCCCGTCGGCAAACGCCGTAACCCCACGCGTCCCGTGCCCGACGGATGGCAAGTGATAGAACAGGTCCTTGAAGAACCCGCGATGCACGATGAAGGCGGCGTGGCATACGTTGCCCGGCGCCACGTCGATGAACGTCAGCAGGTCGGATGGCGTGGACGCCGAGACGTCGCCGGCCTTTTCAAACAACCTCCTTCCGCCCAGGTGCATCCACAGGTCCGGCACGGCCCCGTTCATGGCGGCATTCAGCGCGTAGCTCCGCGTCTTGGGATGCTCCTTTCCACCAATCTCGACCCGGCTGCGATCGGCCGGACAGCGATACGTGCCTAGGGTCTTGACGTAGCCCGCGAAGGAAGCGCGACGCGGGTCCAGCAACCAGGATCGGTTGGTGAAGCCGCCGGGGTCCATGTGTGTATTGCCGAGGACCCAGAGCCGGTTCTCCCCGACCTCCTCCTCGGAACCATACCCATTCAAGGGCAGCGCCTCGGAGTGGTCGGACGCATACATGGACCAAGCGAGCGCGATCTGCCTCTGGTTGTTGATGCAACCGGACCTCCATGCCGCTCGGCGGGCCTGGACCAAGGCCGGCAGCAACATCGTCGCCAGGATGGCAATGATGGCGATCACCACCAGCAACTCGACCAGCGTGAACCCGCGGGCAACCGGATGGATCCTTGGCTTCAAGCGTTCACCCAAGTTATCCGCAGCAACCGTGCCGAGTTCACTCCCCCGCCCATGGCCTCGGAGCGCCAAAGACCGTCAATTCAACCATGCCCGCCGTGAAGCCCTTGATCACGCCCTCCAGTTCCACACCCTCGCCGACTCGTGCAAGGGTCTCACGACGGCCGCCGCCCTCAGCCAACACCGACATCCTGTCGGCGGCAACAAACACGCGCGTGGCCGCCGCCGGCGGCGTCAGCCGAGCCCGCACCCGCACCGGTGTGTCGGCCCTGCGAAACACGACATCGTAGGGGGCCATGAAGAGGGGCTTGTCCACATCGGCCACCACGCCCCGGAACCTTGCCTTCACCCCCTTGTATCGCGCCAGTGCCGCCGCTGGATCCGATCCGAAATGCTCCAGCACATGGGCGAGGTCCACGGTGGATCCTTGCGCGAGCTTGTCTGTGACGGCGGGAGCGGACCCTGCCTTTTCGGCGGCCTTCGATGCTGCAGGAGGGATCCACGCTGCGGCGGGTCCTGCGGTCGCCGGCCCGCGCGCATCACCGCGTGGAGCCGCCGGGTTCGACGACGCCCCGACGGGTGCCACCACCGAGGCAGCCTTCCTGATGCGGGCGACCTCGGCCTCCAACCGTTGAACCTCAGCCTCCAACGCCTCCACGCGGCGCGCTCGGGACTCCAATTCCAGCAAGCGTTCGCGGGGGATGGAGACGTCCTCGGCTCGCAACGACCTGTTCAAGGTCCCCTGCCCTGCGGCCAAGAGCAGGCCGACAGCCAGCAGCGACGAGGCGCGGCGCGGAGGCAAAACGCGACCACTCGATGGACTTTGCATGGGGGGCATCATGAACCCTGAAGGTCGGCCGCGTCCATCCGGCATGCCTGCATCCAGCCCCTTCACCACCACCCGCGCGGCCCGGATCGCTGGGACGGACGCAGCCGTAGCGGGGGAGAAATCCAGCCAGCCCGACCGTTCCGACTAGGGCTTGGCCGTCTTGAGGTAGGCGAGCACCTGCGCGGCTTGATCGGCGGTCGAGCCCTTGGGATCAACCCAGACGCACGTTCCATCCTTGAAGAGGAACGCGGAGCGGCTGGCCATCCCGACCAAGTTCTTCACGCCGAAGGCCTCGGTGACCTTCTTCTCGTGGTCGGCCAGCAACCGGAAGGGGAAGCTGTACTCGTCACGGAACTTCTTTTGCGCGGCCTCGTCGTCCGTGCTGACCCCAAGGATTTGGACGCCCGCCTTTTGGAGGTCGGACCACCCGTCGCGAAGGGAGCAGCCCTGCTTGGTACATCCAGGGGTGTTGGCCTTGGGATAAAAGTAAACGAGCAGGTAACCTTTGGAGCCGACGTCGGCGAGGGCGACCGGCTTGCCGTCCTGGTCGTTGACGGTGAGGGACGGGACCCGGGCGCCCACGGCGAGCTTGTCGGCGGCAAGGCCCAGCAACGAGGTAAGGGAGAGCATGATGGCAATGAGAAGAGATCTCATGAACCCATCGTGCCCGACATCGCGAGGGCCGCAACGCTTGTTTTGAGGGCGGCATCCCGGGCGGGGCATCGCTTGCCGTTTTCCGGGGCCGTTCATAACGTGGCGCCCATGCATTTGACGGAGGCACAAGCGGAGGTGGCACGCGGTTGGCTGAAGGACGGCGTGAAGTTGTCGGACTTCCAAAAGCGGCTGGAGAAGGAGTTCGGGCTTCGCTTGACGTACATGGACACCCGTTTGCTGGTGGACGACCTGCGTGTCGTCCCCAAGGACGTCGAACCGCCCAAGGCTCCCGAACCCGTCGCCTCGACGGCCCCGGCCGGAGCCACGACGACCACGACCGCACAGGCTTATCCGGCGGGCACCCTTCCTTCGCCCGGGGCGTTTGGGACGCCTGCCATGGCCCAACCGGCGCCGGGAACCGCCGCGAGCCCTGCGGGAAGCGGCGTGAGCGTCACCGTTGATTCCATCACCCGACCGGGCGCGCTGGCGAGCGGCTCGGTGACCTTCAGCGACGCCCAGAAGGCCCAGTGGTACCTCGACCAGACCGGACGCTTCGGGATGGTGCCCCCGCAAAAGGGCTATCGGCCTTCGCAGGAGGACTTGCAGCAGTTTCAGATGTTGCTCGACCGCGAGTTGCAACGACTCGGGTACTGACGCCTGCCCCGCGCCCCGCCCAGACCGGGACGTTGGAGAGGACGCGGTGCCGCAGCTGGTTTTCCTGCGAAGCCGGGACGATTCAGTTGGGAGGGAAGTGATTGCGAAGCAGATGCTTGCGCAAGCCGAGGAGTGAGCGAGGCGCGGGCCGGTACGAGGCCCGTAACGAGCGAACGACGAAGGATTTGCCCAAGCAGATCGAGCAAGCACGACCGATCCAACTGAATCGTTACGGCTAAGCCGGGACGATTCAGTTGGGAGGGAAGTGATTGCGAAGCAGATGCTTGCGCAAGCCGAGGAGTGAGCGAGGCGCGGGCCGGTACGAGGCCCGTAACGAGCGAACGACGAAGGAGTTGCGCAAGCAGATCGAGCAAGCACGACCGA
>CAIRNV010000311.1 GCA_903880005.1 uncultured Verrucomicrobiota bacterium
ACACGCACGAGAGCACATGAACACCGTCACTGCCCTGAAGACCGTCAAGGGATCCACGAAAAGCAAGGTTGAGGCCGAGTTGTCCCGCACGGGAGGCCTCCTGAGGCTCGCGCCCGCATGGGTGCCGCGCTCGTTCCTCCAGCCCGGGCTCCGCCTGAAGCTCCACCCCGACGACACCTACGCCTACGGGGCCAACCGCGGCGGCATCGACGAGCGTTGGTTCGCCTCCACCACCGAGGCCGCCAACGAGGGACGCGTGCCCGACGAGGGCCTCTCCTACGTCGTCGTGGGCAAGGAACGCTTCACCCTGCGCAAGGCCGTCGAGGACGTGGGCGCCGGGCTCGTGGGCAAGGACATCTGGCGCAAGTACGGCCGCTGGCCCGTCTATTCCAAGTTCTTCGACAACATGGGCCCCATTCCCCACCACATGCACCAGAGCGCCAAGCAGGCCAAGCTCGTGGGCCAGGAGGGCAAGCCCGAGTCCTACTACTTCCCGCCCCAGCACAACAACGTGGGCAACAACTTCCCCTACACCTTCATGGGCCTCGAGCCCGGCACCACCAAGGCCCAGGTCCGCAAGTGCCTCGAAGACTGGAACAAGGGCGACAACGGCATCCTCGACCTCTCGCGCGCCTACCGCCTCAAGCCCGGCACCGGTTGGCTCATCGACCCCTGCGTCCTCCACGCCCCGGGCTCGCTCTGCACCTACGAGCCCCAGTGGGGCAGCGACGTCTTCGGCATGTACCAGAGCATGGTCGAGGGCCGCTACGTCCCATGGAGCCTCCTGGTCAAGGACATGCCCAAGAGCAAGCACAAGGACCTCGACTTCATCGTGGACCAGCTCGACTGGGACAAGAACACGGACCCGAACTTCAAGGACAACCACTACCTCGAGCCCGTGCCCGTCGCCGACACCCGCGCCGAGGGCTACGTGGACCGCTGGATCGTGTACGGCAAGATCGACGGCGAGCAGCTCTTCACCGCCAAGGAACTCACCGTCGAGCCCGGCCGCTCCTGCACCATCCGCGACACAGGCGCCTACGGCCTCATCTGCGTGCAAGGCACCGGCAAGATCAACGGCCAGCCCCTCAACAGCCCGAAGCTCATCCGCTTCCATGAGCTGACCGAGGACGAGTACTTCTGCACCGAGGACGGCGCCAAGGCCGGCATCACCTTCGAGAACACCAGCGCCACCGAGCCCCTCGTCACCCTCCGTTACTTCGGCCCCGAGGTGAACCCCAACGCCCCCGCCATGGGCGCGTATCGCAAGAACACGTTCCAGTGAACCCGGCGCCCGGAGCCCCCATGGACGTTCCCCACGGCCGTCCCCACGCCCCGGGCATCCCGTCCGTCCCCGGTGACGCGCCGCCGCTCCTCGAGCTGCGGCGCGTCACCAAGTCCTATCAACCCGAGGGCGACGCCCCGCCCCTCACCGTCCTTCGCGACGCCTCCCTACTCGTCCGCCAGGGCGAGTCCGTCGCCATCATCGGACCCTCCGGCTCCGGCAAGAGCACCCTCCTCAACGTCATCGGCACCCTCGACCGCCCCGACTCCGGCGAGGTTCTCCTCGAAGGCGACAGCCTCGCCGGGCTCGACGACAACGCCCTCGCCGCCCTTCGCCGCGAACGCATCGGCTTCGTCTTCCAGTCCCATCACCTGCTCCCCCATTGCACGGTGCTGGAAAACGTCCTGGTGCCGCTCCTCGCCGGGAAGTCGCGCGCCGACGATGCCGCCGTCGCACGCGCCATGGCGCTCCTCGAAAGGGTCGGGTTGGGTGCCCGAACGAACCACCTGCCCGGCCGCCTCTCCGGAGGCGAACGCCAGCGCGTCGCCGTGGTCCGCGCCCTCGTCCACAATCCCTCCCTCCTCCTCGCCGACGAACCCACCGGCGCCCTCGACTCCGCCTCGGCCCGCGAGGTGGGACGCCTCCTCTCCGAGGTCCACGCCCGCGACGGCGTCACCCTCGTCGTCGTCACCCATTCCCGCGAGCTGGCGGCCGGACTCGGGCGCGTCCTTGAGATGCGCGACGGCGCCCTTGTCCCCGCCTGAGCCTCCTTGCATGAACCTAAAAACGGCAGTGGTAGTGAGGATCGGTCAAACCCTGAGGTGGAGCCGAAGGATTGGCCCATGCTGTAGGCCGCGTGCCCTCACGCGGCGGCAAGGATGCCGCATTCCGAGCATCTCCGGGGCGGAGTGGCAGCGGCATCCTGTCTCGGGTGCATGCTGGGCAAGCGGCTGGAAGCCGCTTCCACTTTCACTTGGCCTTCATGGAAGGTGGCAGCGGCATCTTGCCGCTGGATGTGATCCAGCCAGAGCCGAGACGGCTCTGCCACGTTTCCGCCGGGTGAGGGCACCCGGCCTACAACCCGGGCCGGC
>CAIRNV010000312.1 GCA_903880005.1 uncultured Verrucomicrobiota bacterium
AACCCGACAGTTCCATCGACGTCCCGCTTGTGGTTCGGCCTCGCGGCCTCATCCCGGACATCGTGTTTCGGTCGTGAACCGTCTAACTCGACCGGTGGGACTCGCACCCACGTGGTGACCAACTTCACTGGCGCACGCCGTAACGATTCCGTTTGGGGGGGAAGGGATTGCGAAGCAGATCGAGCAAGCACGACTGATCCAACTGAATCGTTACGGATTAGCCAACGTTCGCAACGCACTCCGGGCGGGTGGATCACAACGCACAAGAAAACCTGGCCCCAACGGCCCCGAGGATAGTAGGCACGAGGACGCGCCCTCTCGTGGGGCATGCTGGAGGTTGAAGACCACCGATGGCGCTGATAAGGCCAGGCCAAAAGGCCGCATGCGCCGCAGAAGCGTCGGGACAGCCACGATGACAAGGACATTAGCGGAGATTTCCAGACCCCTGACCATGACATAAATCGGCCGGAAATGGGTCCGATGAATGGGGACCACTTCACCCGGGGCGTTGCCCCGGGCTGGCGTATGCCGCGCCGTTGGCGCTCCCAGGTCATGCAAGGCTCGCATATCCGGTTCCACGGTTGGATTCATGCGGCGCACCCTCTCGCCGGAACCCGCAGAAAACGTCGAAGGACCGGATGGGTCGCTTGCTGAGATCTACGCGTCTCCGCGTCTCAGCGGGCGATTCTCCTCCAACCCATGTGCATGGCCGTAGCTGGGACGATTCAGTTGGATCGGTCGTGCTTGCTTGATCTGCTTGCGCAAGCATCTGCTTCGCAATCACTCCCTGGGCGGAGACGTGGCAGAGCTCTCTTGGATTTGGCTGGGTCACGTCCAGCGGCAGCCAGGGGCAAGATGCCGTTGCCACTTTTCTCCCGGGCCGGCATGCAAAGTGGTTTTTGATGGCCCTTCGACGGGGCGTTCCTGCGCATTCTGGATGGACGGGCGCGGGGTCGTGGTGGTCCCGGGTGATGTCTTGATGCGAATGATTCCAATTCATGGCCGGTTGGCAGGGCAGGGCGGAGGGTTGATGGGACTCGCGTGGATCAGGGCCTTGGCATGGCTGGGCTGGTGCCTGGTCCTGGGGCGCGTCCTCGGCGCGGGATGGGACGGGGCGGCGTTTCCCGTCGGCGTGGACGGCTCGCGCGTGTACTCGGTGGTTGCTCCGGACGGCTCGGGCGGCCTGTTGCTGGGGGGAACGTTCACCCAGGTGGGCAACGTGCAGGCCAACCACGTGGCGCGCTGGGACGGCGTCCAATGGCGTCCGTTGTCGTTCGAGGGCGCGCCGGCCCTGGATGGCGTCAATGGGCCGGTGCTCGCCGTGGCGGTGGGGCCGGACGGAGCGGTGTACGTCGGCGGGTCGTTTTCGTCGGCGGGCGGTGTGCCGGCATGGAACGTGGCCCGGTGGGATGGCAGGCGATGGAGCGCGTTGGGCGGAGGATTGTCCGGCGGCGTCTCGCCGGTGGTGCGGGCATTGGCCGTGGACGCGCAGGGAAGGGTGCTTGTGGGCGGCACCTTCCATGACGCCGGGGGCGTCGCCGTTGAGAACCTGGCGATCTGGGACGGGCAACGATGGAACGCATGGCCCGGCGGCGGCGTACGCTCCGATGGCGTGTCGGCGGCGACGGTCCATGCGATGGCGTGGCGGGGCAGCCGGTTGTGGGTGGGCGGATCCTTCGACGTCGCGGGCGAGGTGGCGTCGGCGGGCATTGCGGAATGGGACGGGTTGAATTGGGCGTCGCCGCAGGGTGGCGTGGGCCATCCGGGATTCCTCCCGTTCGTCCGATCGGTCTGGGCGCGCGGCAACGACGTGTTCGTGGGCGGGAGCTTCTCGCGTGCGGGGGCAGTGTCAGCGGCCAACGTGGCGCGTTGGGACGGGTCCGCGTGGAACCCCGTGGGCGCGGGCGCGGACGGTGGGGTGTCGGTGTTGCGAACCGTGGGGACGGACCTGGTGATGGGCGGCGGGTTTCGCAATGCAGGCGACGTGGCGGCGCCTGGCTTGGCGC
>CAIRNV010000313.1 GCA_903880005.1 uncultured Verrucomicrobiota bacterium
CCCCGGGCTGGCGTATGTCGCGCCGTTGGCGCTCCCGGGTCATGGCGGGCATCGCAGGCTTGGGGCCGTCTCGTGGGTCGGTGGGTGGATGGCGATGGCACGCCCTCTTTGGAGTCCTCCGACAACGTCGGAGAGATGTTTTCCTCATGGCTCCGCGTCTCGGCGTCTCGGCGGGAGGTTCATCTTCAGTCGTTTCATGCGGTGAGTGATGTCATGGGAACGTGTCGGGGAGAACTTTCAGGTGCCTCAGCCGTAACGATTCAGCTTCCACTTTCACTCGGCCTTCATGGAAAGCGGCGGCGGTAGATGTGACCCCTTGGCCCCGAATCCATGCCGCGGTTGCCCATCCGTTCCCATCGCATTCGGGCACGCAGCCTGACGGGGCTCTCGGGGTTGCGGATCGGCGGTCCTTCCATCCTTGCTCGCGGATTTGGGCGGGGCATCCGTCGTCGGTTCACGGTTGAACCTGCCGGGCAACCTGCGAAGCCTTGCGCCGGTGATGGAAAAGCCGGGATTGGGTCGCGGTTTGGGCAGCTTGATGGGCGCGGGCAGCCCCTTTGGTCGGTCGCCCACGAAGCAGCAGGCCGAGGGCGTGCAATTGTTGCTTCGGGGCGACGACGGCAAGGAGTTGGTGGTGCCGACGAAGCCGGCGGCGGGCGAGGGGCCCTCGGCGCCGCGCTGGGTCCTGGCGGGGGCCGTGGTGATGGACCTCGCGTTGATGGCGGTGGCGTTGTGGGCCGAGCTGGCGACGCGCGGATGGATGCGTCACGTGGCGGCGTTGGTGTTGGTGTTGGCGGGTGCTTGGGCCTTGGGCGTGGCCGCGTGGTTGCGAGGACGTCCAGCCAACCGCGAGCTGGCCTCGCTCAATCCGCTCGCGGAGGAAACCCCTCGGCTCCGGGTGCGCTTCATGGACGAGGTGCCCCGGCGTCGGTAGGGACCCGCGCCGGGCTCGTCCGCAGGCGACTGGAAAGGCCGCCCGGCCCGCGCCTCGCTCCCAACGGAATTGCCCGGCTACCGTGCGGGCGCCTCGTCCCAGAGGGGGATGACCTCCATGCGGTGCACGTGGACGAGGCCGCGGTCGGTGATGCGGAGTTCCGGGATGACGGATAGGGGGATGAGGTTGAAGCCCATGTAGGGGAGGATGCACCCGGTGGCTTCCCACGCTTGCTTGAGGGCGATGGTTTGGCGTCGCACGTCCTGGGCTGGGGCGTCGGACATGAGGCCGGCGATGGGGAGCGGGAGGTGGGCCTTCACCGCGCCTTGATCCACGACCACGACGCCGCCCTGGGAGCGTCGTAGGGTGTCGAGCGCGAGGCGGAGGTCGGGCTCGTTGGTGCCGGCCAGGATGATGTTGTGGGCGTCATGGCCGACCGAGCTGGCGACGGCCCCGGAGCGGAGGCCGAGGCCTTGCAGGAAGCCATGTCCCACGCGGCCGGACCCGTGATGTCGTTCGACCACGGTGACGAAGCACAGGTCGCGGTCATTGAATTGCTCGTCCCACGGCAGGCCGCCCCGGAATGGGAGTCGCTCGTGGAAGGTGAGGATGCCGGGCAACGCGACGCGGATGACGTTGGCGATGGCGTCGTGGTCGGGGATGGCCGGGACGAGGGGGACGGCGTCCGAGATGCGGACGGTCTGGTAGGCGGCGGCGGGGTAGCGGTAGCGGTGATGCGCGAGTTGGTCCGCGAGGGCGTCGGTGACGCGTCCGTCGCGGACCATGCAGGTGCCGCCGTACCACGTGGACCGAACCTGGAGGTCGTCGTTGAGCAGGACGATGTCGGCGCGGCGCGAGGGGCCGAGGGCCCCGAATTCGGCGTCCATGGCGTAGCGGGTGGCCGGGTGGAGGGAGCCCATGCTCCATGCGACCTCGCGAGGGACGCCGGCGCGGATGGCCTCCCGGACCACCCAGTCGAGGCCGAACAAGAACAGGTCGTCGGCATCGCGGTCGTCGGTGCAGACGCAGACGCGCTTGGTGCTGGCGCCGAGCTCGGTGACGGCGCGGATGGCCTGGGGCAGGGAGTGCCACGGGGTGGCGGGGTTGCCGCCGCGCAGGAAGACCCAGAGCCCGGCGTCGAGGAAGTCCGAGGCGATGTCGCGGTCGATGGCCTCGTGGGTGTCGGTGACGCCGCTCGCGGCATAGGCGGCGACGAACTCGCGTCCATAGACGTGGCCGCACACGGGGCGGCCCCGGCGCAAGGCCTCGGCGAGGAGGCCGTGGCTGCGTTCGTCGCCCAGGACGACGGGGATGAAGTCCATCTTCTCGCCGAGGGCGACGGCCTCGGGCCATCGGTCGAAGAGTGCCCCGACCTTGGAGGGGGTGAGGTCGCCACCGGCGGTCTCGAGGGTGGGGTTGGTGGCGGGGACGGTGCTGGGAACGGTGAGGAAGACGTTGAGGGGGGCGCGCCGGGCGTCCTCGAGCATCCACTCGATGCCCTCGACGTCGCAGACGTTGCCGATCTCGTGGCTGTCGCAGAAGAGGGTGGTGGTTCCATTGAGCAACGCGGCCTCGGCGTAGGCGCAGACGGTCATCATGGAGGATTCGACGTGGACATGGGGATCCACGAGGCCCGGGGCGAGGATGCCGCCCGCGACGTCCTCGACGGCGGACGCGAGCCCGAGGCGGCGGGCGTCGCCGGCCGGGCGGACGGCGGCGATGCGGCCTTGTGCGATCCAGACCTCCCGTCCCTCCAGGAGGCGCTCGGAATAGGTGGACAGGACGCGCGCGCCGGTGAGGACGAGGTCCGGTGCGAGTCGTCCCGACGCGACGGCCGCGAGGTGGCGGGTGACTTGCCAGAGGGGCGGTATGGAGGTGCGCTGGATCATGGGGGTGGAGGGGATGCCGTGGCGGATCTTGGTATGGAGAGCGCGTGGAAGACCACCTGTTGGATCGGCCACCACCAATTCCCGGGCCGCTCGATCACGAGCGGTCCACCCGCCTCGGGGAACCTTGGAACGGAGACCGCGCGAACGCGTCCCCCGGAAGCGACCACCTCGATCTGGTGGGGGGTGCGGATGATGACGATTCGCTCGACGTCGCCGGACGGTGGCAAGGGGACCGTGGTGGTTCCCAGCGTCAACTCGCGGCGAGGTGACGAGAACTCAACGGTGTCACCCGAAAGGCGGAACACGAGGCGGCACTGCGGGTGGGAACGGGCCTCGACGCGCAGTTCAAACGCTGGAGGCAGGACGGACTCCAGGCGGTTGGTCGTTGGGTGGGTCGTCCGTTGGACATCGAAGAGGCGTGACCGTGACCGAAGCCATTCGGCCTCGGAGCAGGGTTCCCAGCGCATTTGAAGTGCGGTCTCGGTTCCGTCGAGGACCAGTTGCCAAGGAAGTCCGCCTTGCCATGCATCGCCTTCGTTGCTGGCTCCAACGACGAGCCGTCGTCCGGCGGGCGGCACCACGCCCGGGACGGGGACAAAGCCCCAGCGCGCGTGGCCGCGGACGGTCTCCAGCCTGCGCGCGTCCGCCACGAACTGATGGCCATCGAAGGTCCCCGCCCGGAGGCTGCCGGTGGAGTCGGCCACGATCCAACGGTTGGCGGGCGGGGTGTCGCGCACGGGAAGATCGCACAGGCCTCCGCGCACGTATTCCCCGTCCAATCGTCCGAGGACCTGCCAATCCACCCAGTTGGACGAGGCGACGAACTGAAGTCCCGGCCCCCGGGCGTCCCGCATGGGGATGCCCATGACCCACCGCCCCGAAGGCGGGTGCCACACGATGCCGACGCCGCCTCCCGAGGCCCCTGGCAAACGGAGGACGGGGTTGGCCGCGTGTCGGACGTAGCCTCGGCCATCCAAGGAATAGGAGAGGCAGACGGAGGGCACCTCGGCCTCGACGACGGCAAGCGTCACATGGAGGGGAGCCCCCTTCGGTCCCAGGCCTGACCTTCCCGTGGGATCCTCGACGCCGCATGCGCCCAGCACCCGTCCCAAGGGTTCCGCGGGCAGCGGCAGGCCGGCGTCGCGCCAGTTCACGAGGTTGGTGCTGACGTCATGGGACGCCCACGGGCCTTGGCCTGGCTTGCTGGATGGCTGGCTTGCCGAGAACCGGTGGAACTCGGAACGGAAGGAGGACAGGGCGCTCCATGCGTCGGCGCCCTCCATCATGAGGGTGGACGCCACGAGTCCGCATAGTCCGGACCAAAGGATCCGGCCAAGGCTGGATCCTTTGGAACGATTCCAGCCCATGGCCGACCCCGATGCCGTCTCTTGGCGCCTCATGCCCGTCGCGAGAGGTTGGCCCGATTGCCCGGGTCTTGGCACGCACGTTCCTTGTTCGGAACCATGCGATGCGGTGGGTGGCGCGGTCGGGACGTCGTGCGCATTCATGAAGATGCGAGGGAATCCGCCGTGCAGCCGTTGCCTCGCCCTGCTTGGGATTTGCCGGAAACGATGGGTCATTTCATGCCCGCATGATGCCTCGGACGACCTCCCCCGCGACGTCGGTGAGGCGGAAGTCACGCCCGGCGTGGTGGAAGGTGAGTTGCTCGTGGTCGATGCCGAGCAGGGCGAGGATGGTGGCGTGCAGGTCGTGGACGTGGACGCCGCCGGACACGGGGTAGAAGCCGTAGTCGTCGGTGGCCCCGTACGAGAGCCCGCCGCGGACGCCCCCGCCCGCCATCCACATGGTGAAGGCATGGGGGTGATGGTCCCGTCCGTCCTCGCCTTGGACGGTGGGGGTGCGCCCGAACTCCCCGCCCCAGAGGACGAGGGTGTCGTCGAGGAGGCCGCGGGCGCGCAGGTCGTGGAGGAGGGCGGCGATGGGTTGGTCCACCTCGGAAGCGAGGCGTCCGTGGTCTCGGGTGAGGTCGGAGTGTTGGTCCCAGTAGCCGTGGGTGACCTGGACGAAGCGGACGCCGCGCTCGCTGAAGCGTCGGGCGAGGAGGCATTGGCGGGCGAAGGACGCGGTTCGTGGGTTGTCGAGCCCGTACAGGCGGCGGGTGGCCTCGCCTTCCCCTTGAAGGCCCAGGATGTCGGGGGCCTCGGCCTGCATGCGGAAGGCCAGCTCGAAGCTTTCCATGCGGGCGGCGAGCGCGGGATCGGGGCCGGCGAGGTCGAGGTGCTCGCGTTGCGCCCCGGCGAGCAGGTCGAGCTGGGCGCGTTGCACCGGCCGGTCGAACGCGGGCGTGAGGTTGGCGATGGTGGCTTGGTCCACGGGGACCCCGCCGCCGATCCGGGTGCCTTGGTGGATCGCCGGGAGGAAGGCGTTGGACCAGTTGGCGACGCCGCCGTGGCCGAGCGTGGGGTTGATCGTGATGAACGAAGGGAGGTTCGCGTTCTCGGTGCCCAGGCCGTAGGACACCCACGCGCCCATGCTGGGCCGCACCTGGGACTCCGAGCCGGTGTGGAGCTTGAGCAAGGCGCCGCCGTGGGCCTCGTTGGTCCCGTGCACCGCCTTGAGCACGCACAGCTCGTCGGCGAGCGCCCCCACGTTGGGAAACAATTCGCTCACCCAAAGGCCGCAGTCGCCATGGGGACGAAACGCCCAGGGGGAACGGCGCAGGTTGCCCGTCTGGGCGAACTGGACCCGGGGCTTCGCGAAGGGCAGGGGCTTGCCGGAGTCGCGCGCGAGCAGGGGCTTGTGGTCAAACGTGTCCACGTGGGACGGCCCGCCGTGCATGAACAGGAAGATGACGCGCCGGGCGCGGGGCCGGAACCTCGGGGGCTGGGGCGACAGCGGCGAGCCCGTCGGCCCCGACGCCGCGATGCCGGCGGGCGAGGCGAGCAACGTGGCGGCGGCGAGGCCTCCAAACCCGAGCGCGACCCGCGACAAGGCGGCGCGGCGGCTCCATCGGTGGACGGGGAAGGGGTTCATTCGCGGTGGGTGAACTCGTTGGATGCGAGCAAGGCCTGGGCGACCAAGGACCAGCGTTGGGCGTCGTTGAGGGTCCCGAGGCGTTCGTCCGACAGGAATCGTTGGGTGCGGTCGCGCTCGGAGGGGCGGGGCGCGCGGGCCAGCACGCGTTGGTACAACCCATCGCAGCGGACTTCCGCCGACAGCCGCAGGACCTGGGCGGCCAAGGCGTCGGCCGACTCGCGCACCAGGGGCGCGTTGAGCAGGTACAGGGCTTGTTGCGCCACCACCGTCGTCCCGCGGCGCGCCACGCAGACGCTGGGGTTTGCCCCGTCGAACGCGGACTCCAGGTCCGTCCCGCGGTCCCGCACGACGGGCAGGTACACGGTGCGCCGGGGCAGGGCGAACGGCGTAGGGTCGGCCGGGACGTACTCGTCGTTCTTCCATGGCGCGAGCGTGCCGCCCGTGGCGCGGTCCAGGCGGCCGGACGCGGCGAGGATGGCGTCGCGCAGCATCTCGGCGTCGAGCCGTTGCCGCGGGTAGCGCCCCAGCCAACGGCCATCGGGGTCGCCCGGGGCTTCCTCCTGGGCGGCGCGGACCGACGTCTGGCCGTAGGTGGCGGACAGGACGATTCGGCGGTGGAGCGCCTTCAGGCTCCAGCCGGACGCCGTGAACTCGGATGCCAGCCAGTCGAGGAGATCGGGGTGCGTGGGCGGCTCGCCGCGGAGGCCGAAGTTCTCGGGGGTGCGGACGAGGCCCTCGCCGAAGTGCGCCTGCCAGACGCGGTTGACGAGCACGCGCGCGGTGAGGGGATGGGCGGGATGGACCAGCCAACGGGCGAGCTGAAGCCGGCCGCTGGCCGACGAGGGCGGCGTCTCGAAGGGCACGCCGGGGATGCAGGAGAGGACGCCGCGCGGCACCGGGTCCCGGGCGGGGTTGAGGTGGCTGCCCCGCACCATCACGGGAAGGTTGGTGGCCACGTCGTCCGCGACGGCCAACGCCAGGGGCAGCGGGCCGGGGTCGCGTTGCTGGAGGGACGCGAGGTCCTGCGCGGCGGCGGCCACCCGTTGACGGTCGGCGGGTGCATGGGCCGCCTTGCGGGCGTTGTCATCGGGCCATTCCAGCAGCCCGTCCTTGCCGAGGAACCGCTCGGCCCCTTCGCGATCCTCGAGGGCCCGGAGCCCGGCGGGGCTCGTGGGGTCGAAGTCGTCCGACACGACGGCGCCGGGCACGTCGTCCCCGGCGGCCATTCGTGCGATCTCGGCCGCGGACAACGGGCGGTCGAAGACCCGGAGGGCGTCCATGCGGCCCTCGAACCCGACATGGCGGTCGGCGCGTTGGCCGACCACGACCGTTCCATCGAGGCGAAGCGGCGCGTCGGGCGCGGTGGCGGAGGCGGCCTCCTTGCCGTCGAGCCACACCGACAGGCGGCCGGGGGCGAGCACGGCGACGAGGTGATGCCATCGGCCCGGCTGGAGGGAGGACTTCGGTCCGAAGGCGGCGACGACCTTCTCGCGTCCGCCGCCGATGTTGGCGTACGCGCCGGGGCGGTCGCGATCGAGGACGAGGGCAAGGTGGCCGTCGGCCCATTCATTGGGCGCGGTGCTGACCAGCCAGCGCCGGGTCTCGCCCTTCTTGGGAAAGGAAGGCGCTTGAACCCAAGCGGCGTAGGTCCACGACGAAGAGGTCGCGGCGCGGGGCAGGGCATGCTCCAGACGATTGGTGCCGTGGAACTGGGCCGCGCCCCCGCGCCAGCCCGGGACGGGGCCCTCGGAGGCGAGGGCGTCCTCCCAACGCTTCAATGCTTCGGACGCAGCCCGTGAATTGCCTTGGAGGGCGCGCAATGGCGCGCCGTGGGTGCCGGAGCAGAGCTTCTCCACGCGGGCGACCATGGGCGCGAAGCGGGCCTCGACGCGGGCGTCGCCGGACAACGCGGCCGGCAGGGCGTCGCGCCAGTCGCGGGCCAGCGCGGCGTCGGCCTCGGTCGTGGCCGCCTTGAGCCGGGCCTCCGCCTGCTTGAGGTCGGCCGCATGACGTTCGATGGCCTCGGCCTGCCGGCGGGTGGCGGCGGGGCGTTCATTGAACTTGGAGACGAACGCGAGGTTCTCCATGGACCGGGTGCTGCGGAAGACGCCGGCCACGGCGTAGTAGTCGCGTTGCGGGACGGGGTCGTACTTGTGGTCGTGGCAACGGGCGCAGCCGAGGGTGAGCCCCATGAAGGCCCGTCCCACGGTGTCCAGCTGCTCGTCCACGATGTCGAGGACCAGCTTGGGCTTGTCCTGCTCGGCGAGGAGCTTGGGCCCCAGCACGAGGAAGCCGGTGGCGACGCGTCGCCGGATGGCCTCGGCCTCCTCGGGTTCCCCCGCCGCGACGAGGTCGCCCGCGACCTGGTCCAGGACGAAGCGGTCGAAGGGCATGTCCGTGTTCATCGCCTCGACAACCCAGTCGCGGTAGCGCCACGCATGGGCCATGACCTTGTTCTCGTCCTGGCCATTGGTGTCGGCGTAACGGGCGACGTCGAGCCACCAACGTCCCCAGCGCTCGCCGTAGGCGACGTCCGCCAGCAGGCCGTCCACCACGCGCTCGCGTGCGTCCGGGCGGTCGTCGGAGACGAAGGCCGCGACGGCCTCGGCGGTGGCCGGGAGCCCGGTCAGGTCCATCGTCACGCGGCGGATCCACGAGCGGCGGTCCGTCGGCGGCGCGAGTTGCGACCCGCGCTGGCGAAGGACGTGGGCGACGAACCGGTCCAGGGGTTCGTGGAGCGAAGGAACCTCGGGGGGCTGCGGGTGGCGAATGGGTTGGAAGGCCCAGTGCCCGGCCGCAAGGACGCCCGTGGCCGCGCTGGCGCACGCGAGCGCCACGATGCCGATGGCCCGTGCCGGGATCATCCTTCGCCCTCCCATCCCCGTGCGAGTCGTTCGGCGATCCCCTCCGCGTCGTACACGCAACCGCCCCAGGTGCCCCCGCCCACCCGTTGGAGGGCGGCCCACAGCCGCGTGTCGTCCGGGAGGTCGGGGTGGGGCGCAAGGCCGGGGTGGGGTGGCCGGGCCGCGAGCAACCGGGCCGCCTCGTCCGGCGTGAGGGCCCGTCCCTCGGCGCCCACGACGTCCACGGAGCCCACCAACCGCTCGCGGTCGATCACGATGCGGACGGTGTCGCCATCGCGGACCCTGCCGATGGGGCCGTCGTCCAAGGCCTCGGGGCCGACATGCCCGATGCAGGCGCCGGTGGAGACGCCGGAGAAGCGGGCATCGGTCACGAGGGCCACGTGGCGGCCAAAGGGAAGGTGCTTGAGGGCCGAGGTCAGTTGGTAGGTTTCCTCCATGCCGGTCCCGGCGGGGCCGGCCCCGGCCAGCACGAGGACGTCGCCCGCGTGGATGCGCCCGTCCTTGATCGCGGCCATGGCATCGCGCTCGCGCGTGAAGACGCGGGCGGGGCCCTCGTGGCGGTACACGCCGTCGGGGTCCATGACGGCGGGGTCGATGGCGGTGCTTTTGATGACCGACCCTTGCGGCGCGAGGTTGCCCGTGGGGAAGGTGACGGTGCTGGAGAGGCCGCGTTCCCGGGCGCGCCGGGGCGGCAGGATGACGTCGTCGGGATCCACGCCGTCCAGTTGCTGGAGCAGCGAGCGGAAGCGCGTGCGGCGCGGGCTGGCCTTCCACGCATCCAGGGCCTCGTCCAGGGAGCAGCCGGCGGCGGTGCGGACGGAGACGTCGAGGAGGCCGAGGTCGCGCAGGTGGAGCATGACCTCGGGGACGCCGCCGGCGAGGAAGACGCGCACGGTGGGGTGATGGACGGGGCCGTTGGGGAGGACGGACACGAGGCGCGGCGTGGCGCGGTTGACGTCGATCCAATCCTGGACCACGGGGCGGCGGAGGCGCGCGGCGTGGGCGATGGCGGGGATGTGGAGGAGGAGGTTGGTGGAACCACCGAAGGCCGCGTGCACGACCATGGCGTTGCGGATGGCGGCCTGGGTGAGGACGTCGCGCGTGCCGAGACCCTGGCGTTGCAGGTGGACGAGGGCGTGCGCGGAGTCGGTGGCCACCTGGAGCCATGCGTGCGAGCCACTGGGTGCGAGGGCCGAGTGCGGCAACGCGAGGCCGAGGGCCTCCGCCACCACCTGGGCGGTTGCGGCGGTTCCAAGGAACTGGCATCCGCCGCCCGGCGTCGCGCACGCCCGGCAGCCGAGGTCGGCGGCCTCGTCGAGGCTGAGCAGCCCATGGGAGAATCGCGCCCCAATGGTCTGGATGCGCCCCGCGTCCTCGCCGTGCTCGGGCGGCAGCGTGACGCCGCCGGGGACGAGGACGGACGGAAGCGGGCCGGATGCGGCGAGGGCCATCATCATGGCGGGCAGGCCCTTGTCGCAGGTGGCGACGCCGAGGAGGCCGCGGCGTTGGGGCAGGGAGCGGGCGAGCCGCCGGAGGACGATGGCCGCGTCGTTGCGGTAGGGCAGGCTGTCGAACATGCCCGTGGTGCCCTGGGTGCGGCCGTCGCAAGGGTCGGACACGTGGGCGGCAAAGGGGATGCCACCGAGTTCCTTGAGCGCCACGGCGGCGGCCTTGACCTGCAATCCCAGCTCCCAATGCCCGGTGTGGAGCCCGAGGGCGATGGGCGCGCCATCCTGGGCGCGCAGGCCTCCCAGGGTGCTCAGTATCATGAACTGGGGCCGGCCCAGCTCCGACGGCTCCCATCCCATGCCGGCGTTTTGGGTCAGGCCGAAGAGGTCGCCGCTGGCCCATTCGCGCAGCATGGCCTCCGTGAGGGGAAGGCGACCCGCCGGGCCCGCCGCGCGGGTTCGCACGTCATAGACGGCCTCGGGGGGCTCCATGCAGGGGAGGGACTTCATGCGCGGGGCGTATCCAACACGAGACCCGGCGTCGTCTCAAACACGGAGATGGCCCGCGCGCCCCCGCGGTGCCTCTCGCCCCCGAAATCCCGCCGTTCGCCCCGGGGCACTTTTCATGGCGGCACGGTGAGGTAGCGAAGGGTTCGCATGGACGAGTCAAGCGCGCCTTCTTCTGCCCCGGCCGGGGGCGGGCCAGGTCCGTCCCGCAAGCGATACGTGCGGGCGGTGGGCCCGCGCCTGCGGTGGGTCCTGGGTGGGGTGTGGGGGCTGTTGGCGTTGCTGGGGGCCAACTCAGCCTACCTCGCCTCCATCACGGCGCTGGACTGGGCCGAGCGGGCGAGGGGGTTGAGCTACCAGAACTACTTCTACCAGGTGCAGTTCCTCGCCCACCTCGTGCTGGGGTTGCTCTTCATCGTCCCGTTCCTGGCGTTCAACTTCGTTCACATCCGCAACACGTGGAACCGGGCCAACCGGAAGGCGGTGTGGGTGGGTTACGTGTTGCTGGCCATGAGCTTGGTGGTGCTGGGGACGGGCATGGCGTTGGTGCGCATGGACGGCCTGGGGTTCATCGCGGCCAAGACGGAGTCCGGGCGTGGGGCGGCCTACTGGGCGCACGTGGTGGCGCCGTTGCTCTGCGTGTGGTTGTACATCCTGCATCGGTTGGCGGGCCCGCGCATCCGATGGAAGGTCGGCGCGGGTTGGTTGGCGGCGGTGGCCGTGGCGGTGGTCGCCATGGTGGGCTTGCACCGGCATGACCCGCGCGTGTGGAGCGCCAAGGGGCCCAAGGAGGGCGAGAAGTACTTTCACCCGGCCTCGACGCGAACGGCGAACGGCAATTTCGTGAAGGCGGAGACGCTGATGAACAACGAGTACTGCCTCGAATGCCACCCGGACGCCTACAACTCCTGGGTGCATTCGGCGCACCGGTTCAGCTCGTTCAACAACCCGTTCTACCTGTTCACGATCCAGCAGACGCGGCGGCTGGCGATGGAGCGGGACGGGAACGTGCAGATGTCCCGCTGGTGCGCGGGTTGCCATGACCCGGTCCCGTTCCTGAGCGGGGCGTTCGACGACCCGAACTACGACTTCAAGCGGCATCCCACGTCGCAGGCCGGCATCACGTGCGTCGCCTGCCACTCGATCACGTCCTTGCAGGGGGCGCACCCCGGGACCATCGGCAACGGCAACTACACGATCGAGGAGCCGATTCATTATCCCTTCGCGACGGCCCCGACGAACTCGCTGGCGTTCTGGGTCAACAAGCAGCTCGTGAAGGGCAAGCCGCAGTTCCACAAGCAGACGTTCCTCAAGCCCTTCCACAAGACGGCCGAGTTTTGCTCCGTGTGCCACAAGGTCGGCATCCCGTTCGAGGTCAACCATTACAAGGAGTTCCTGCGCGGCCAGAACCACTACGACTCGTACCTCCTCAGCGGCGTGTCCGGCGTGAACGCCCGCTCGTTCTACTACCCTGAGCAAGCCAAGCTGAACTGCGCCGAGTGCCACATGCCGCTGAAGAAGTCCGATGACTTCGCCGCGCGCGTCGTGGGCACCAATGCGTTCCGGACCGTCCATGACCACTTCTTCCCCTCGGCCAACACGGGCGTCGCGGCCAAGCGCGACGAGCCGCCGGAGGTGCGCGCCGACATCATCCGCCGCCACCAGGAGTTCCTGACGAACTCGATCCGCGTGGACGTGTTCGCCGTGCGCGAGGGCGGCGGCATTGATGGCCGCCTCGTGGGCCCGATTCGGCCCGCCACGCCCACGTTGCAGCCGGGCCAGACGTACCTGATCGAGACGGTCGTGCGCACGCTGAAGCTGGGTCACCCGCTCACCCAGGGCACCGTGGACTCCAACGAGCTGTGGTCGGACGTGACCGTCACGGATGCCGACGGGCGGGTGGTGGGTCGCAGCGGCGGCATGGGGCGGCACGGGGAGGTGGATCCGTGGTCGCACTTCTTCAACGTGTACATGCTCGATCGCGACGGGAACCGGATCGACCATCGCAACGCCCAGGACATCTTCGTCCCACTTTACAACAACCAGATCCCGCCGGGCGCGGCGGCCGTCCTGCATTACCGGCTGAAGGTCCCGGCCGACGCGCGGGGCCCCCTGCGGGTGAGCGCCAAGGTCAACTACCGGAAGTTCGACACCATCTACTTCAACTACGTCTATGGCGGCACCCATTACGGGCGCGGCGCGCCGTTCGTCCTCACCAACGACCTCCCCGTCACGGTGATGGCGACGGACTCCGTGCTGCTGCCCGTCGCCGGCGGCCCGGTCGCGACAAACGCGCCCTCCGCGATCCCACCGTGGCAGCGCTGGAACGACTACGGCATCGGGCTCTTCCTCAAGGGCGACAAGGGCTCGGAGAAGGGCGAGCTCGTGCAGGCGGCGCAGGCGTTCG
>CAIRNV010000314.1 GCA_903880005.1 uncultured Verrucomicrobiota bacterium
ACGGTGCAGCCGCCGAAGCCCTCGGCGTCCATTTGGTCCACCATCGCCTTCACGCGGCGATACCGCTCGGGCTGGCCCTGCGGGAGAAGGCCGAGATGCGAGACCTTGGCGGAGACGAACAACATGGCGGAGGCGTTCTTGCAGGCGGCCACGCATGCGCCGCAACCAATGCACTGCGCCGCGTCCATGGCGAGGTCCGCGTTTTCCTTGGGGACGGGAATGGCGTTGGCGTCGGGCGCGGAGCCCGTGCGCACCGTGATGAAGCCGCCGGCGTGCTGGATGCGGTCGAAGGACTTGCGATCGACGACGAGGTCCTTGACGAGGGGGAAGGGCTTGGCGCGGAAGGGCTCGACAACGATCTCGTCGCCGTCCTTGAAGCTGCGCATGTAGGTCTGGCAGGTGGCCACGGCCTTGTGCGGGCCATGAGGCTTGCCATCGATGACGAGCGAGCAGGTGCCACAGATGCCCTCGCGGCAATCATGGTCGAAGGCGATGGGTTCCTGGCCGGACTCCGCGAGCTGCTCGTTGACGACGTCGAGCATCTCGAGGAACGACATGTTGGGGTTGAGGTCGGGGGTGGCGTAGCTGACGAAGCCGCCGGTGGAGTTGCGGTTCTTTTGGCGCCAGACCTTGAGGGTGACTTTCATGGGGAAACCTTCTTGCAGGGACGGCCCTTCATGCGGGGCAACCGTCCATCGACTCGGGTGTGAAAACCAATCTCGCGCCGGGGCTCGCGGGGTGGCGTGGGGGCCGGGTCCATCAGGCCGCGGATGGCCTCGAAGACCACCCGGAACTTGCGGTCGTGCCGGCGCTCCAGCTCGTCGAGCCGAGCGGAGAGGTCGGCCGTGGATGCGGCGAGCGAGCGAAGGCGGACAAAGACGCGGATGATGGCGATGCTGGCCTCGATGGCCCGCGGGCTGCGCAGCACGCTCGAAAGCATGGCCACGCCGTGCTCGGTGAAGGCATACGGGAGATAGGATGTCCTTCTGAACTTGGCGGAGGAGGTCACAGATTGTGACCTCCTCGTTTCGTCTGGCAGATGAGCGACGGATGCCTCCGCAGGCGCATCCGAATGCCCGAGGACCGCACGTAGGCTCTCCGCCTCCCCGTCGGTGAGCTGAAACATGAAGTCGGGCGGAAACCTCCCGAGGTTTCGCTTGACCGCTTGGTTAAGGACCTTGGTGGGGACCTCGTAAAGCTCCGCGATGTCGCGGTCCAGCATCACCCTTTGGCCGCGGACGAGCACGATGCGCCGTTCGAGCTGGGCGGCATGCGCGGCTGTCGCGGGTTGGCTCATGGGGTGGGGTTTGGGCGGACGGCGGGCCTGCGGGCTACTTGTAACTGCGGGTGCTCATCTTCACCTCCTCGTAGTTGAGGGGTTCCTTGTTGAGCACGGGGTCGCGTCCCTTGCCGGCGTATTCCCAGGCGGCGACGAAGGCGAACTGGTCGTCGCGGCGCTTGACGTCGCCCGCGTTGACGACGCCCTGCTGAACCTCCGGGTCGGCGGCGGTGTACTGGTATTCCTCGCGGAAATGGCCGCCGCAGCTTTCCTCGCGCGTGAGGGCGTCACGGCACATGAGCTCGCCGAGCTCGATGAAGTCGGCGACGCGCCCGGCCTTCTCGAGGGACTGGTTCCACTCGGACGCCTCGCCGGAGACGGTGAGGTTGGATGCGTATTCCTCGCGGAGTGCGGAGAGGGTGCTGATGGCCTTCTCGAGGCCCGCCTTGTTGCGAGCCATGCCGCAGTAGTCCCACATGATCTTGCCGACCTGCTTGTGGAAGCTGGACGGGGTTCGCTTGCCCTTGCTGGAGAGGAAGGACTCGAGCTGGCGCCGGACGGCCGCCTCGGCCTCCTTGAACTCGGGCCGGTCGTCGGCCGGGCGGGTGCCGGCCTTCACGGTGGCGAGGTAGGTGGCGATGGTGGACGGCAGGACGAAATAGCCGTCGGCGAGGCCCTGCATCAACGCGGAGGCCCCGAGCCGGTTGGCGCCGTGGTCGGAGAAGTTGGCCTCGCCGAGGACGAAGAGGCCGGGGATGTTGGACATCAGGTTATAGTCAACCCACAGGCCGCCCATCGTATAGTGCACGGCCGGGAAGATCCGCATGGGGGTCTTGTAGGCGTCCTCGGCCGTGATCTCGTGGTAGATCGCGAACAGGTTGCCGTAGCGCTCGCGGATCTTGCCCTCCCCAAGGCGCCCGATGGCGTCGGAGAAGTCCAGGTACACGCCGAGCCCGGTCTCGCCGATGCCGCGGCCTTCGTCGCAGACGTACTTGGCGGCGCGGCTGGCGACGTCGCGGGGCGCGAGGTTGCCGAAGGCGCCGTACATGCGCTCGAGGTAGTAGTCGCGCCGGTCCTCGGCGATGTCGGCGGGGTTCTTGCGGCAGTCCTCCTTGTGCTTGGGCACCCAGATGCGGCCGTCGTTGCGGAGCGAC
>CAIRNV010000315.1 GCA_903880005.1 uncultured Verrucomicrobiota bacterium
ACGATTCAGTTGGATCGGTCGTGCTTGCTCGATCTGCTTGCGCAAATCCTTCGTCGTTCGCTCGTTACGGGCCTGGCACTGGCCCGCGCCTCGCTCACTCCTCGGCTTGCGCAAGCATCTGCTTCGCAATCACTTCCCTCCCAACTGAATCGTTCCGGCTTCGCCCTTCGCTCGCAGTCCCTCGGAGCCGAACGTCCCTCGACCGATGCGTCTCCATCGCGCGCCGCCTCGCATCCATGGCGGGCCTTGCCTGCGTGTTGGTCACGTCGCTTCTGGCCGGTGCCCTCGACACGAACGCCGTGCGAGCGGCGGCCACGGCCGCGCGGTCCGTGCACCTCGACGCGGCGGCACGCATCGCCGCCGCCGAGGCCTTCATCGACTTGGTCCGAATCCCCGGCGGAAGCGGCTCCGAGCACGCCATCCGTGCCGCCTGCCAGCAACGTCTCTCGGAACTCGGCGCCCGAGGCGTGCCCTTGGAGGGCCCATGGACCAACGCCCCGGTCAACCTCGCCATGCGCATCGACGGCGTCGGTGACCTGGCGCGCCATCCCGCACTCCTGCTCAACGCCCACCTCGACACCCTGGTCATCTCCTCGCCCGAGCACCTCTCCTTCGACGCCGCCACCGGCGACTTCTTCCATGCCAAGGAATCCGAGGCGGGCTTTCCTTCGTCGTTTGGCGGCGACGACCGCTCCGGCGTGTGCGTCGTCCTCGAGGCCTTGCGCCAGGTCCACCGTTCCACCTGGACCCAAGGGCGTCCGCACCCGCCCGTCCTGGTCCTGCTGACGGGTTCCGAGGAAATCGGGTTGCGCGGCGCCAGGCACCTCGCGCGGCATCATCCCGGAGTCTTCGAGGGCGTCGGACTGTCCATCACCGTCGATGGCCCGCTGGATTACGAGACGGCGTATCCCAAGGAACGGTTGGTCGCCGTGGTGTCGGAGGCCGACGCCGGGCGGCAGCCCTACTCCGGCGTCCTTGGAATCCTCGCAGCCCATGCCGGCAAGGCAGGCGTGGGGTGGAGCCGGTCCGAGGTGGGCCTGGGCAAGGGGGACTTCGCCGCCTTCCCATCCACGACCCCCGCCGGCCTTCACTTCCGCAGCCCCGTTCGCGGATGGCATCGACGCGAGCGCGTCCAGGTCCAGGACTTGGTGCATCACGTGGACCTGCTCGTCGATGTGATCGCCCAATGGCACCGCGCCGTGGAGCGGGGCAAGTAACGCGCAGGGGGCGCGGGCCGGCACCGCAATCTGCCGCGAATCGCCATTGGATTTCCGTCGTCCACCTCGGCAGCATCGACGCGTCTTTCTTCCATGAACGTCTTCCTACAGTCCCGGCTCGCCCTCGCCCTCGCCCTCGCTGGACTTGCCGCGGCCCCCGCGGCGCTGGCCGCCCCCAAGGTGGACTTCAACCGGGACGTTCGCCCCATCCTCTCGGACAACTGCTTCGCCTGCCACGGGCCCGACGCCGCCAAGGTCAAGGGGGGCCTCCGGCTCGACCTCCGCGACGCCGCCCTCGCGTCCGCCAAGTCCGGCAAGAATGCCATCGTCCCGGGCAAGGCCTCCGGCAGCGAGATGCTCCGGCGCATCCACTCGACGGACCCCGACGACCTCATGCCCCCGCCGGAGACGCACAAGAGCCTCTCGCCCGCGCAACGCGAGCTCCTGGCGCGCTGGATCGACCAAGGGGCCGAGTACCAAGGACACTGGGCCTATCAACGCCCCGTCCGCCCGCCCGCCCCCACCGGTCCGGACGCCATCGACCATCTCGTCGGACAATCGCTCAAGGCCGCGAACACCCAGCCCGTACCCGAGGCCTCCCGACGCGATCTCGCCCGTCGTCTCCACCTGGACCTCCTCGGCCTTCCCCCCAAGCCGGAGGACGTCGAGGCCTTCGTCGCCGACCCGTCGCCGGACGCCTACCCGCGCCTCGTTGAGCGGCTTCTCGCTTCGCCCCACTTCGGCGAGCGCATGGCCATCGGGTGGCTCGATGTCGTCCGGTTTGCCGACACCATCGGCTACCACTCGGACAACCCGCGGAACATCTGGCCCTACCGCGACTACGTCATCCGCGCGTTCAACTCGAACAAGCGCTTCGACGTCTTCACCCGCGAGCAACTGGCCGGCGACCTCCTCCCCGGGGCCGGGACCGAGCAACTCGTGGGCTCCGCCTTCAACCGGCTCCTCCTCACCACCGAGGAGGGCGGCGCGCAATCCAAGGACTATGAGTCGCGCTACCTCACCGACCGCGTCCGCGCCGTCGGGGCCGTCTGGCTCGGCCAAACCACCGGCTGCGCCCAATGCCACGACCACAAGTTCGACCCCTTCAGCACGCGCGACTTCTACGCGCTCGGGGCCTTCTTCGCAGACGTGAAGGAGACGATCATCGGGCGACGCGAGGACGGGATGTTCGTCACGGATGACCGACAGGCGGCCGAGTTGCATCGGCGTCGCGAGGTCCTCAAGGGGGTCCAGTCCATCTACGACGGCCCCCACCCCGCCCTGGCGACGGCGGCGGCGGCGTGGGAACGGCAACTCTCCGACGCCGTCGCCATCGACGACCGATGGACCCGCCTCAAGCCGGCGTCCGCCGACTCGAAGGAAGGAGCCACCCTCAAGATCCTCGCGGACCACGCGGTCCTGGCCTCCGGCAAGAAGCCCGAGACGGACGCCTACACGCTCCGCTTCACCAACTCACCGGCCCGCGTTGCCGCCCTGCGCATCGAGGCCCTGCCCGACGACTCCCTTCCCTCCAAGGGTTCCGGCCGCGCCGGCAACGGGAACTTCGTCCTGACCGAGGTCGTCGCCCGCATCGAGCGCGCGGGCTCGGCCCCCCGTCCCCTCGCCTTCTCCCTCGCCCGCGCCACGCACGAGCAGTCCACCCATGCGGACCAGAATCCCTATGGCGCATGGACCGCCGCGTCCGCCATCGACGGCGATGCCAAGGGAGCCAGCCCGGGCTGGGCCATCCTTCCTGACGTCACCAAGCCGCAGCAACTGCTCCTCGCCCTCGCGCAGGCCACTGACGTCCAGCCGGGCGACGTGCTCGTGGTCGAGTTGCAGCAGCGGCATGGCAACGGCGCCCACACGATGGGCAAGTTCCGCTTGTCGGCCGCCACCCATGCGGACGCGGTCACGTTGCCCGGCGCGCTGCCGCCGCCGGCCGACATCGCGGAGGTCCTTCGCATCCCGGCGGACAAACGGGACGCCGCCCAGCGCAAGAAGCTCTCGGACGCCTTCAAGAAGCAGGCGCCGGAACTCGCCAGCACCCGGGCGCTGCTGGAGGACGCCCGCAAGTCCCTCGCCGACTACGAGGGCTCACTGCCCCGCTGCATCGTCACCGAACGGGGGGACCCGCGGACCGTGCGCGTCCTTCCCCGCGGCAACTGGCTCGTCGAGACCGGCGACATCATGGAGCCCACGCTGCCCGTCGCCCTCTCCACCGGCTATCCCGCGCCCCGCCGCAAGCTCAACCGCCTCGACCTCGCCGACTGGATCCTCGCCCCCGAGAACCCGCTCACCACGCGCGTCGTCATGAACCGCCTCTGGCGGCAGTTCTTTGGCGTGGGCTTGTCCAAGGTCCTCGACGACCTCGGCGCCCAAGGCGAGCCCCCTTCCCATCCCGCCCTCCTCGACTGGCTGGCCTGCGAGTTCCGCGACAGCGGCTGGGACATGAAGCACATGGTCCGCACCGTGGTGAACAGCGCCGCCTACAAGCGTTCATCCAAGGCCCCGCGCGACCTCGCCAGCCGCGACCCCGAAAACCGCCTGCTCGCACGGCAGGGACGCTGGCGCCTCGACGCGGAGATCGTCCGCGACAACGCCCTCTCCGTCGCCGGGCTCCTCGTCCCCGACGTGGGCGGCCCCTCCGTCCGGCCGTACCAACCCGAGGGCTACTGGGAAAACCTCAACTTTCCCCAGCGCGGCTACGACGCGTCCGTCGGGCCGGGCCAATACCGGCGCGGGCTCTACACCTGGTGGCAACGCTCCTACGTGCACCCGTCCATGCTCGCCTTCGACGCGCCGACGCGCGAGGAGTGCGCCGCCGACCGCGCCCGGTCCAACATCCCGCAGCAGGCGCTCGTCCTCCTCAACGACCCTTCCTACGTCGAGGCCGCCAAGGCGTTCGCCGCGCGCATCCTGCGCGAGGCCCCGGCCGATGACGCCCGCCGCATCCGGTGGGCCGTGCGCCAGGCCGTCGCACGCGACGCCACCGCCGCCGAGGTCGAGACCCTCGCGCGTCTTCTCGAACGTCAGCGGGCCGACTACCGCGCCCAACCCGACGCCGCCCGGGCCTTCACGGCCACCGGCCAATGGAAGCCGCCCGCGGGCATCGACCCGTCCGACCTTGCCGCGTGGATCGACGTGGCGCGCGCCCTCCTCAACCTCCACGAGACCATGACCCGTTCCTGACCATGAACCCCGCCCAAGAATTCCTCCTGGCCCGCGCCCAGAACCAAACCCGGCGCGCGTTCCTCGGACAAGCCTCGCAGGGCGTCGGGGCCCTTGCGCTGGCGTCCCTGTTGCGCCCCGGCCTCCTCGCGGCCGCCTCCCCCGGCGCCAAGGACGCGTGGCCCGGCGTCGTCCGCCCCCATCACTTCCCTCCCAAGGCCAAGCGCGTCATCTGGATGACCATGGCCGGCGGTCCCTCCCACCTGGAGACGTGGGATCCCAAGCCCAAGCTCGCCGAGATGCACGGCAAGCCCATGCCGGAGTCCTTCACCAAGGGACGCCAAATCGCCCAGCTCCAGGGCCAGAAGCTCACCTGCTACGGCCCGCAGCTCCCCTTCAAGGCCTTCAAGAACGGCATCGAGATCTGCTCCCTCTTCCCCCACATCGGGTCCGTCCTCGACCGCATCTGCCTCGTGCGCTCCATGACCAGCGAGGCCATCAACCACGACCCGGCCCACATGTTCATGAACACCGGCTCGCAGATCGCCGGCCGCCCCTCCATGGGCTCATGGATCACCTACGGGCTCGGCGCCGAGGCCCAGGACCTCCCGGGCTTCGTCGTCCTCACCTCCCTCGGCCGCGGCGGCCAGAACCAACCCATCGCCGCCCGCCAATGGGCGGCCGGCTTCCTCCCCAGCCGCTTCCAGGGCGTCCACCTGCGCGGCAAGGGCGACCCCGTCCTCTACCTCGGCAATCCCCCCGGCGTCTCCCGCGAACGCCAAGGCCGCGTCATCGACGCCGTCAACCAACTCAACGCCCAGCACGACGCCATCGTCGATGACCCCGAGATCGGCGCCCGCATCGCCCAATACGAGATGGCCTTCCAAATGCAGGCCTCCGTCCCGGGCCTCATGGACGTGTCCAGCGAGCCCGCCAAGGTCATGGAACTCTACGGGTGCAAGCCCGGCGACGGCTCCTTCGCCTCCAATTGCCTGCTCGCCCGCCGCCTCGCCGAACGCGGCGTCCGCTTCATCCAGCTCTATCACAAGGACTGGGACCACCACGGCGGGGTCAAGCAGGGCGTCGAGTTCAAGGCCGAGGAAATCGACCGCGCGTGCATGGCCCTCCTCGCCGACCTCGAGCAACGCGACATGCTCCGCGACACCCTCGTCGTCTGGGCCGGCGAGTTCGGCCGCACCCCCATGAGCCAGGGCGGCGACGGACGCGACCACCACAACGCCGGCTTCTCCGTCTGGATCGCCGGCGGCGGCGTCCGCGGCGGCACGGTGTACGGGGCCACCGACGAGCTCGGCTACGCCGCCGTCGAGAACCCCATCGACGTCCACGACCTCCACGCAACCCTCCTCCGCCTCCTCGGCATCGAGCACACCCGCCTTTCCGTGAAGTTCCAAGGCCTCGACGCCCGCCTCACCGGCATCGCCGGCCGCGTCATCCCGGACCTCATCGCTTAGCCGGGACGATTCAGTTGGGTCGGTCGTGCTTGCTCGATCTGCTTGCGCAAATCCTTCGTCGTTCGCTCGTTACGGGCCTCGTACCGGCCCGCGCCTCGCTCACTCCTCGTCTTGCGCAAGCATCTGCTTCGCAATCACTTCCCTCCCACCTGAATCGTCCCGGCTTAGCCGGAACGATTCCGTTGGGAGGGAAGTGATTG
>CAIRNV010000316.1 GCA_903880005.1 uncultured Verrucomicrobiota bacterium
CCCCCGGGGGAGGGGAGGCAGGGGTGCAACCGAGCCCATTGGGCGCCCTGAATTTAGCCATGAGCCCATGCGCGTCGGGTAACACCCTTTTGGCGCAACGAATTACGGCGTCGGGTAACAGTTACTTCTGGCGCACGGCGCGGCGTCACGCATCCCAGTTGGCTTCCACCGCGCTTGAAACTTGAAACTCCCCTGCCCCGCCCCAATAACGGGCGCGTGCGCACCTACCAGAACCTCATCGGCGGCCAGTGGAGCCATGCCGCCTCGGGGCGATCCTTTGAAACACGCAACCCCGCCGACCAACGCGAGGTCGTGGGACTGTACCCTTCAAGCGGCACGGCCGAGGCCGCCGCCGCCGTGGCCGCCGCGCGCGACGCCTTCCCGAAATGGTCCGCCCAGACGCCCGTGGCGCGGGGCCGCATCCTCAGCAAGGCGTCCCAGGTGCTGGAGTCCCGCAAGGCCGAGCTCGCCGAGCTCCTCACCCGCGAGGAGGGCAAGACCCTGGCCGAGGCCACCGGCGAGGTGCAGCGCGCCATCGACATCTTCCGCTACTACGGCGGCATCAGCTACACGCTCGGCGGCCAAACCTTTCCCCACGACCTCCCGGGCAACCTCATGTTCACGCGGCGCGAGCCCCTCGGCGTCGTCGCCCTGGTGACGCCCTGGAACTTCCCGGTCGCCATCCCGGCATGGAAGGCGGCCCCCGCGTTGCTGTGCGGCAACGCCGTCGTGCTCAAGCCCGCGTCCCAGGCCCCCGCGCTCGCCCTGGAGATCGCCCGGGCGCTCATGGACGCCGGCCTGCCCCCGGGCGTCCTCAACGTCGTCGTCGGGGAGGGCCGCCCCTTCGGGGCCGAGGTGGCATCCAACCCCGCCGTCCAGGCGCTCTCGTTCACCGGTTCCCATGCCGTGGGCACCGCCCTGTACCAGGCGGTGGCGCCCCGCCGCATCCGCTGCCAGCTCGAAATGGGCTCGAAGAACCCCACGCTCGTCCTGGCCGACGCCGACCTCGACCTCGCGGCCCGGCTCGTGGCGATCGCGGGATTCGGGCTCACCGGGCAGGCCTGCACGGCCACCTCGCGCGTGATCGTGGAGCGCACCGTCCTGGCGGCCTTCACCGACAAGCTCGTGGGCCTGGCCAAGGCCTGGAAGGTGGGCCCCGGGCTGGCCCCCGGCGTCCAGATGGGCCCCGCCGTCAACGCGGCCGAGCTCCAGGGCAACCTCGACGCCATCGCGGGCGCCAAGGCGGAGGGCGCCGACCTGTTGTGGGGCGGCGCGCGCCTCGCCGACGGCGACATGGCCCACGGTTTCTTCATGCAGCCCGCCGTCCTGGGCTCCGTCACCCCTTCCATGCGCATCGCGCGCGAGGAGGTCTTCGGGCCGGTGGTCGCCGTCATCGCGGTGGACTCGTTCGACGAGGCGATCGCCGTCGCCAACGGGGTGGACTACGGGCTCAGTGCCAGCCTCGTGACCCGCGACTTCAAGAAGGCCATGCAATACTCCGAGCGCATCGAGGCCGGCGTGGTGAAGGTGAACCAAATCTCCACCGGCCTTGCCCTGCACGTCCCCTTCGGCGGCGTGAAGCAAAGCTCCACAGACACCTTCCGCGAGCAGGGCGGCGCAGCCCTCGACTTCTACTCGCGCTCCAAGACGGTCTATCTCGACTGGTCCGCCTAGGGATTCGTCCCCGGAAAACCCAAGCTCCACCCCCCCCATGCAAACTCCACTGCTCCTCGTCGCGCTCCTCATGAACGCCCTGCACGCCGCCGACCTGCGCCTCGGGATGATCGGCCTCGACACGTCGCACGTCACGGCCTTCACGGAGATCCTCCACAACCCCTCCGCCAAGGGCCACGTCCCGGGCGCGCGCGTCGTCGCGGGCTTCAAGGGCGGCAGCCCCGACATCCCGTCGAGCTGGTCGCGCGTGGAGGGATACACGCGGGAACTCGAAGGGAAGCACGGCGTGCGCATGCACGACACGCTGGAATCACTCTGCAAGGACGTCGATGCCGTCCTGGTGGAGAGCGTGGATGGCCGCCCGCACCTCGTGCAGGCCAAGGCCGCCATCGCGGCGGGCAAGCCCCTCTACATCGACAAGCCCATGGCCGGGTCCTTGAAGGACGCCGTGGAGATCTTTCGCCTCGCAGAGGCCGCCAGGGTGCCGGTCTTCACCGCCTCGTCGCTCCGGTTCGCATCCAACACCCTCGCCGCAAGGGCCGGCGCGGTCGGCAAGGTCCTGCGCGCCCAGACCTCCAGCCCCGCCGAGCGCGAACCCCATCACCCGGATCTCTTCTGGTACGGCATCCATGGCGTCGAGTCGCTCTTCACCGTGATGGGCCCCGGCTGCATCGCCGTCCGCCGATCCACCAACGACACCGGCGCCATCAAGGTCGAGGGCCGATGGACCGGGGGCCGCACCGGCATCTACGTGGAGGCAAAGGGCTACTCCGGCTTCGCCGAGGGAACAGCGGGGACCATGCCCGTGGGTTCGTACGACGGCTACGCACCCCTCGTCGCCGAGATCGTGAAGTTCTTCCGCACGCGCAAGCCGCCGGTTGAGTCGCGCGAGACGCTGGAGATCCTCGCGTTCATGGAGGCCGCCGACGAAAGCGCCCGGCGGTCCGGGGCGGAGGTCACGCTGGCCGAGATGCTGGCCAGGGCCGGGGCTTTCTAGGCCGGAACGATTCCATGGGATCGGTCGTGCTTGCTCGATCTGCCTCCCACTCATTTCGCTCCCAACGGAATCGTCACGGCTAAGGGCATGAAGCTGCTCGTCTTCGCCCACGTACCGCCCCCGCTCCACGGCCAAAGCCAGATGGTCCAGTACTTGGTGGACGGCCTCGCCGACCCCCGCCACGGCATCCAGATCCACCACGTGGACGCCCGGCTTTCTACGGACCTCACCGACGTCGGCTCCACCCGGGGCGGCAAGCTCCCAAGGCTCGTGCGCTACTGCATGCAGGCCATCCTTGGGCGGCTTCGCTCGGGTGCGGCGACGTGGTATCTCGTGCCCAGCCCGCCCAAGCGCAGCAGCCTGTACCGCGACTGGATCGTCATGCTCCTCGTTCGGCCGTGGTTTCGCAGGACGATCTTCCATTGGCACGCGGTGGGCCTGGGCGAGTGGCTGGAGACCCATGCCCGCCCGTGGGAGCGATGGCTGACCCACCAGCTCATGGATCGCCCCGACGTCGCCATCGTGCTGTCCGCCTTCAACCAACCCGACGCCGAGCGCTTCCGCCCTCGCTCGGTCGCCATCGTCCCCAACGGGATCCCGGACCCGTGCCCGGGCTACGACGAGACCGTGGCGAGGGCACGCGACCGGCGCTGGGCCGGGCTCCGGGCCTCGGGGGGTGTCGCCCGGGCGTTGTTCCTGGCCAATTGCACCCCCGACAAAGGCGTCTTCGACGCCCTGGAGGCCATCGCCCTGGCCAACGCGAACGCCCGGTCCATGGACCCGGCCATCGAATGGGAACTGGTGGTCGCAGGGGGCTTCGTCCAAACGGCCGACGAGGCCGCCTTCCACCAACGCATCGCGCAACCGGACCTTGCAGGCCGGGTGCGACACGTGGGGTTCGTCTCGGGGGCGTCCAAGGCACGGGCCTTCGCCGACGCCGACGTGTTCCTGTACCCGAGCTACTTCGCGAACGAGGGGCAGCCGCTGGCGTTGATCGAGGCGATGGCCCACGGGTTGGTTCCCGTGAGCTCCCGATGGCGTGGGATCCCCGAGATGCTGCCGGCATCCTACCCGGGCCTTGTGCCCGCCCGAGACCCGGCCGCCGCCGCCCGGGCCCTCGGAATCGTCGCCCGAACGCAGGACCATCGCGTGATGCGGGCGCGCTACCTCGGCCATTATTCGTTGGAGGCCCACATCTCGGCCATGTCGAGCGCGCTCCACGGCACCGATTCATGACGCCCATCGATTCGACGCTTCCCGAGGTCATCGTGCACACCGACGGCGGATGCTGGGGGAATCCCGGCCCGGGCGCGTGGGCCTGCGTGGTCCAGTACGGCGCCCAATGGTGGCAACGGGCCGCCGCCGTCCCCTGCACGACCAACAACCGGATGGAAATCCAGGCCGCCATCCAAGCCTTGAGGGCGCTCAACCAACCCTGCGCCATCCGGTTGCACACGGACTCCGACTACCTTCGGCAGGGCATCACCTCGTGGATCCACGGCTGGCGCAAGCGCGGCTGGCTGACGGCCACTCGCGAGCCCGTCAAGAACCGGGACCTCTGGCAGCAACTCGACGAGATCGCCCGGATCCACCGCATCGAATGGCGCTGGGTGCGAGGCCACAACGGGGATCGTTGGAACGAGTTGTGCGACCAACTCGCCACGCAGGCCATCGAACGTCTCGTCCGGGAAACCCCCAAGGCCGACCTCGACGCCGCCAAGCGCTCCTTTGGCGCCCAACAGGAGCCCTAGCTGGAACGATTCAGTTGGGTCGGTCGTGCTTGCTTGATCTGCTTCTGCAAATCCTTCGTCGTTCGCTCGTTACGGGGCTCGTGCCAGCCCGCGCCTCGCTCACTCCTCGGCTCGCGCAAGCATCTGCTTCGCAATCACCTTCCTCCCAACGGAATCGTCCCGGCCAAGCCGTTACATTGCGGGTGAGGCGGGACTGGGGCGGTCAGGATTGTAAGTCGGCGCCCTCACCCGTCGGAAACGTGGCAGAGCCGTCGCGGCTCTGGCTGGATCACGTCCAGCCGCAGGATGCCGCTGCCGCTCTGCCCCAGAGACGCACGGCGGCCCGGCTTCCCTGCCGCCGCGTGAAGGCACGCGGCCCACAGCATGGACGAGAAGTTCCCGCTACCGCCCTCTCGGCCTTGTCGAGGCAACGTGCTCGGCCAACGCCTCCGGACTGAGCCATTCAATGCCCCCATGTCCGTCGTGGCGACGGCCGGACAGCGAGGTGGCCAGGGCGCCGAGTTCGTCAAGCCGACCCTTGAACGGAGACAAGGGCCACGTGATGCAGACGTTGGGTTCGGCCAACACCACCAAGGCGCCGCCGGGGGAAAAGCCCATCCAACGCACGCGTCCGCCGGCATCGCGTCGGCGGCTCACCGGCTGCCCCGACGACGACTCGAACACTTGGACGCCATTCTCGCGGTCTGCCACGGCCACCCATCGGCCGTCGGAACTCAAGGAGGCAAGGAGGACGCCGCGATCGCCCACGTCTTGCTTCCAGCGCAGGACCCTCGACGTGGAAAGATCCACGAGCTCGACGGCCGAGGAATCCAGCACGTGAAGGATGCGTTGGCTCGGCCCGTGCCATCCGGCTAGGACGCCCCCATCCAGGCTACCGGGTGCGACGGGAACGGGCCGTCCCGCGCGCGCATCCAGCAGCCAACGAGCCCGGTTGACGTCCTCCATCACCAGCAACTCGGACCCGGGCAGGAACCGAAGGGTATGGATGCCATGCGGCCCGGACCAGCGGGCGAGCGGCACCCTGGTTCGCGGCCATTCCCAAGCGAGGACCTCGCCCAGGTTGGCATTGATGGTTGCCACCACGCTTCCACGCGTCGATGCGGCGATTCCCGCACCCAATGCAACCGGGATCGCTTGCTGCTCGACGCACTTCCCCGCCGCCGCATCCCAGCGTCGCCACAGGCCCGCGTCGTCCACGGTGAGGAGGTGTTGTCCGTCGTCCTCAAACTGGACGGCCCGGCAACCCGAGGAGTGAGGAAGATCCATGCTCGTCCAGCGGCCGTCCGCATACTGGCCCAGCCACACGTTGACCGGCCCCCTCGGTTTTTCGCCCCGCACATGCCGCGTCGTCCACCAACGCCCGTCGGGGGAGCCTTGGATGGCGTGCACCGGGAAGCCGGCCCGATCCCCGTCCACCTTCCGGGCAGGGCGCCCGTCCAGGGGGATTTCAAACAAGCGGGTGGTGCCCCCCATCGACGCAGCAGCCAAGACGAATCGCCCCTGCGGGTCCACGGCGGCCGGGACCACCCTTTCGCCGGGTGGATCATCACCCCAGACCGCTCCTTCAGGCAGCGGTGGCCTGTCAGGCATCAAGTCCCAACCGGACCAAACGCGCATCAACCCGTCCGAGCCGGCGACCAGTAACCTTCGGCCGTCGGCGCTAAAGCCAGCATCCACAACGCCCCGGGCGAGCTTGGGCAGGACTCCCATCCTGCGGCCGGACCGGACATCATAAATGCGCGCCGTGCCATCCACGGCGCCCACCAATAGCCGGCGGCCATCCGGGCTGCTCGCCCAGCGGGAGGCCCCGCTGGGGCCGAACGTGATTTCCGACGCCGACTGACCGTCGGGCTCTCGAAAGCAGCGGGCCCCGTGCGAGGCCGCAACGGCAAGAATCGCAGGCTGGTCGCCCCCAATCCGCTGGAGTCGTCGGCCGGGGCCTCCCATCCACTCCACCGAAGTGCGCAGGGCTTCCGGCACGAGCCTCCAACGCTCCAAGGCCGCCCGACGGCCCCCGTCCGAGGAATACGTCCAGAGGGCGTCGCCCGCCGGATTGAAGGCAACCGCCAAGCCCTGCCCCGCCAGCGCCACAGGCGGGCAAACCTCCCGGCCCGTGGACAGGTCCCAGACCTTCCCCGTCCGGTCGTCCGAAACACTCGCAACGCGGCGTTGATCCGGGCTGAAGGCGAGGCCTTCGATGGGCTCGCCATGCGCACCCAACTCGCGGACGGCCCCAGCAGGGCCGCCTCGCGCGGACACGGCCACGACATGGCTCGCCCGGACGCAGGCGACCCAGTCGCCCTGGTCGCTGAAAACACCCCACAAGACGCGGTCCAGTCCACCCGGCAGGACCTCCCCGGTGGTTGCGTCCAACCACTGCGCCTTGCCCAGGCCTTCGCCCCCGCGAAACGCGGGAAGCTCGATCGGGGGCACCACCATCAGGCATCGCCCGTCCGTCGAGAACCGCACCCGCACGACCTGCTCGCCCGTGGACCATGGGCCGCCGACGCGGGCGCCCGTCGCCACGTCCCACACCTGGACGAACCCCGAGCGGTCGCTCGTCGCCACCCGCCGCCCGTCCGGGCTGAACGCGGCCGAGTACAACCCGGGCCCGCAATGGAGCACGGCTTCCATCCGGGGCAGATCCTCCAGCATCTGCCCGACGCGCACGCGATCCGCCACCGCCTCCGTTCCTTCTCCGGCCTGCACGGCGCGGGATGCCCAGAGCAACGCGCCCGACGCATCTCCCTCCTCCCACAGGCGGAGGGATTGGCCCAGGTCCAAGACCCGCTGCACGTCGGCCGCCGAGCGAAGGTCCCCTGGGGCCCCCGCATCCCGGGAAACCCCTGGGCCCTTCCGCGCCCGCCACCACCCAGCCGATGCCCACAAGGCCAACGCCACCAACACGAGCAACGCCACGCGCGGCCGCAGGGCCCCGTCCTTCCGCGTGCCGCTCAACGGCCCGCGTCCCCCCCGCACGGACCCGCCGGCGGCAATCACGCCCAGGTCCTCGACCATCGCGCGAGCCGTTGGATAGCGGGCATCCTTGGACGCCGCGCACGCCCGGAGCACCACGGCGTTGATCTCGAGCCGCAGGGCCCCGGACGGGCCGTCCTCCCTGCCCACCGGCATCCGGGGAAACTCCATCCGATCCAAGCCCGACGTCACCTCGTAGAGGACTTTTCCAAGCCCGAAGATGTCCGCCTGCACCGAGTTCGGCCCCTCGATGGGGATGTACCCGTCGGTGCCCACGTAGGACCGAGCCGCGCCGAGGTCGGTCACCAGCCCGATGTCCGCCAAGCGGGGTTGCCCCCGCACATACACGATGTTGGACGGCTTGACGTCGCGATGGAGCAGGCCGGCTTGGTGGAGGCAATCAAGCCCCAAGGCCAAGCGCCGAGCCAACGCCAGGCAGTCGGGGCTGCTCATGCGTCCATCATGCCGAAGCACCCACGCCAGCGTCCGGGGGACGTACCCCCGCCCGTCGCCCTGCAAGGGCCCGTCCCCGGGTCGCCCCCCGCCCTCGAAGCGGGCGTCGTCGGCCAGCTCCATCACGTAATAGAAGTACTCGCCGTCCTCCGCGCGCCCCGTCTGCAACACGTCCACGAAGGCCTCGCTTTCGCGAGACAAGGGCTCGAAGCGCTGCACCCCGGTCCACTCGCGATCGAAGGGCCGGACATCCCGGAACAGGTTCCTCCATACCACCTTGATGGCCCGCCACGCGCCCGTCGTGGACTGGGCCAGCCAGACGTCGCCGTAGCTTCCAGAGCCAATCAGCCGAAGCAGGCGATGCTCGGGAATCCGCGGCGGCTGCCCCTCCATCTGGCTGCGATCGCGATCCATGGACTCGACGTCGTCACCCCACGCGCCTTGCATCGACTCGGGAACGGCCCGCGCCCTGCGCCCTCGCCCAACCGGACCTCGGGCTTCCATTCATGCCGCTCATTTCCTTCATGAGGCCTTGGGATGGATCAACCGCAACGCCAGCGCGAGTCGCCGTGCGAGCCCTTGCAGGGAGGATACCCAAGTCATGCGAGCAAGAATTTGCATCCAGCACCGGGTTGTCGATGGAAGACTCCAAGGGACCGGGGGCGGCCCCGGGCCGCTCGCCTTTTGCCTTGGGTTCAGACGATGCCGCCGACACCCTGTCCGCCGAGCGCAACACGCGACATGACCATGAGCTGGTACTACGCCGAATCCGGACAACCCAAAGGCCCCATTACCGAAGACCAGTTGTCCGCGCTGGTCGCCGCAGGAACCGTCACGCCGGAAACGATGGTCTGGCGCGAGGGCATGCCCGGATGGGAACCCTTGGCCAAGGCACGGCCCGGGGGAGTTGCCACGCCGGACCATCCCACCGGCCCGTCGGCACCCTCGACCGGCACGGTGCCCTGCTCCGTGTGCGGCCAGGCCTTTGCCCCCGAGGCCCTGGTGGAGGTCGCCGGCGTTCGCGCCTGCTCCGCATGCAAGCCCCTGGCCATCCAACGCTTGAGGGAGGGCGCGCCGCCCATGGCGCAGGCCTCGAATGGATCCGGGGCCGACGCCGGGACCTTGTCCGAGGAGGAGGTGCTCGCACGGGACTACGAGGTGCCGGTGTCCGAGGCCATCCAGACGGGCTTGAGCCAGTTGTTTGCCGAGCCCGGCACCCTGCTGGCGGGTGGGGCGTTGGTGACGCTGGTGTCGTTCGCGGTCCAGGCCGTGCCGTATCTTGGAGGCCTCATCGCCTTGTTCATCCAAGGCCCCCTGATGGGCGGCCTGCTGCTGGCGTACCTGCGGCGCATCCGTGGCGGCCCCATGGAGGTCGGCGACGCCTTCCAAGGATTCGGTCCTCGTTTCTGGCCGCTGTTTCGGGCGCACGTCGTTCCCTCCTTGATGGCCGGCCTCGCCTACCTGCCGGCCGTCGCCATCGCGATCCCGTTGTTCGTCGTTGGGGTCGCGGCAGGCGGCGCCATGCCCAGCTTCGCCGGCTTGGGCGCAGGGATCGGGTTGGCAACCTTCGCCGTCATCGCGCTCGGCGGCGTGATCGTGAGCACGTACCTGACCGTCTCTTGGATTTACACGCTCGCCCTCGTGGCGGACCGGGGCTACCGCGTGCTGCCAGCCATGAAGTTCAGCCGAAGGCTGGTGGCCCGGCACTTCTGGCAACACGCGTGGCTGATGATCGCCATCGGCTTGGTCATGTTGCTCGGCCTGCTGGCCCTGTGCCTCGGGCTCTTCGTGGCCATGCCCGTCGCCGTGTATGCCCAGGCCTTCGTTTGCCACAGGGTGTTGAACGGATTGCGCCCGGCCCAGGCGCCCGTCGCCTAGCCGCAGTCCGTCATGCAAGCCGGCGACCTTCCATGCCCCTCGTGCAAGCGGCCGCTCCCCCGCGAGGCGTCGGCCGTCGCGGCGTTGACGGCCTGCCCCGCGTGCGGCGAGGCCCTCGAGGTCATCCCCTTCCCGGCCCTAGGCCAGGGGCCACGAACCGGCTTGGCTGCCGAGCCGCTGTCCATCGCCGGCGACGCCGCCTGCTTCCAGCATCCCAGCAAGAAGGCAATCGTCCCCTGCGACGCCTGCGGCCGGTTCCTTTGCGCCCTCTGCGACCTGGAGGTGGATGGCAGCCACCTTTGCCCGGCTTGCCTGGAGTCGGGACGCAAGAGGGGAACGGTCTCCCAGCTCGAACGTTCCAGGGTCCGATGGGACCGCATTACCATCGGCCTCAACGTGCTGGTTCTCGTTTGCGCGTTCCTGGCGCCCGTGAGCGCCATCGCCAACACCGTCATCACGATCATGCAGTGGCGAAAGCCCCAGAGCCGGGTCGCCCCGTCGCGCGCATGGTTGCTGGGCTCGACCCTCCTCTCGTGGGTCCTCGCCCTCGGGCTGGCCACGGTCGCCTGGGTGGAATGGTTCAACCCGGATGGGGCGGAATGACATGAGCGAACGGCTTTCCAAGGATCCTGCGTACCGACGACTCCCCACGGGCCGTCGCACGCCCAGCCAACACCTGTCGTGCTGGCTGGCGCGCGACCATCTCCTGGTCGTCGAGGGCATGGGCTACTCGGAGCGTTACTCCCGCTTTGACCTGCGCGACATCCAGGCCGTCTTGATCCAGCCGTCCGGGGCCCGCCAGATCGTCGCCATGGTCGCCGGGCTTGCGGCAGTCCCAGCCCTCGCCCTCGTCGGCCTGATGTTGGCGCGTTGGCTCGGGACCCGGGACAATGACTATCTGGTGGGCCTGGTCTTGATCTCGGCGGCTTCGCTGGCGCCCCTCGTGGCGTTGGCCTGGGCCGCAGTCTGTGGGCCGCTTGGCCAGATCCGCATCTCCACCGCCGTCCAGGTCGCCAAGCTGCCCGGACTGCACCAACGCACCAAGGCCCGCGCCTTTGCCACGGCGCTCCGCGACGCCGCCGTGGCCCTCTCCCCCATCGCGCCGGCATCGGCGGCGGTCGCGGCGCCCGACGCCCAGGAATCGCGTCCTGCATGACCCCGGCATGACCGTCCTCGTCCAGCAACGCTGCGCCGCGCACCCGTCCCGGGAGGCCGCCGCTCGTTGCCCGTCGTGCCGGCAGCCGTTCTGCCGAGAATGCGTCACCGAGCACGACGGCCGCGTCCTCTGCGCCGGATGCCTCCGCAAGCTCGCCAAACCCGAGACCCGCCGGCCCCTTCGCCTGGGCTTCCTCTGGCGCCCGGTTCAACTCGCCTTGGGGCTCGGGCTGGCTTGGTTCGCCTTTTACCTCATCGGCATGGCCTTGCTCCAGACACCCGCCGCATGGCACGAGGGCAAGGCCATGGAGTCCTGGCTCATGAACCTCCCCGGCACCCCATGAGCCGGCCTCGCCCCACCGAGCATGGACAGGCGCCCCTGGACGTCGTCGAGGACGCCGTCCAGCTCCTCCGCACCGCGCCGCCGTGGGTCCACGTCGTGCACCTCGCGGGCTCGGGCGCGTGCGTCCTCGGATGGCTTTGGTTTTGGTCCGACATGACCCGGGGCGTGTTTGCGGACCGTCGCCTGGCGCCGGGGGCCATGGGGATGGCGTGTCTGTACCTTCTGATGAAGCTGGCCCATGCGGTGCATGCCACCGAGCTCCGCGCCCTCATGGCCGGGACGGCTTCAGGTCCGTGGACGATCCCGCGGCTGGCGCGTCTCCTGGTTACGCAGGCATGCCTTCAACCCATCGGCTTCCTCCTGCTGCCGCTGTCGCTCTTCCCATTCCTCCTCGTGCCGTTCCCGTGGGTGCTCGCGTGGCTGGAGGCCGTCAGCGCCACGGGCGACGAGGCCAGCGGGTCACCCTCCGCCTGTGCACGCCATGCGCTTCGACATGCGCTCGCATGGCCCGGCCAAAACCACGGCGTCATCGGGATCCTGCTGCTCGTCGCCACGGCCGTGCTCCTGGATGTCGCGGTCGCGGTCGCGGCCGCCCCCTACCTCGCCCACGTCCTGCTGGGCATCGAGACCGACTTCAACCTGGGACCCGCCGCCTACCTGAACACCACCTTCCTGCTCTCGATCCCGGCGCTGGCATTCCTGGTTCTCGACCCGTTGGTCAAGGCCATCTACGTGATTCGCGGCTTCCAACGCGACGCACGCCACACGGGGGCGGACCTGCTGGCCCGGCTTCGGGACATTCGACGCACGGCCGCCTTGGGCTTGCCGCTGGTCGCGCTCGCGGCATGGCTCGTCACGCGCCCGGCACTCCCGACCACTCCCGGGTTTTCCTACGGCCTGCTCGCGCAACCGCCCGGCGCGGCGCCGGCGTCGGTGAATCCCGAAAGGCTCGCCGAGGACCTGCGGCGAGTCATGGACCAAGCCGAGTACCAATGGCGTGCCCCCCGCGAGCTCTCGCCCGAGGATCCCCAGGCCCCGGCCGGGGAAGGCCCCATTCGCCGGTGGCTGCGGGGCGTGCTCAAGGACTTCGGATCCTTCACCGGGCGCAACCTCGACGCGCTCTTCTCCGCCATCGGGCGGCTCCTTCAGTCCCTGTTTTCCTGGTTCAAGGGCCCCACGCTTCCCTCGGGCAGCACGCAACTGGACTGGACCTCCGGGCTCAAGGTGGTCGCCCACGTGCTCTTGGTTGCCGCGCTCGGGGGCATCGCGTGGATTCTTGCTCGGCTGTATCAGGGTCGCCCGCAATCGCCCGTGGCGGCCGTCGCCATCGCCCACAGCGCGATCCCCGACCTGACCTCCGAACACGTCTCCGCCGAGATGCTCCCGGAGGATGGCTGGCTGGCCCTCGCGTCGGAGAAGGCCGCCGAGGGCGAATGGCGCCTGGCCCTCCGCGCCGTGTATCTCGGATCCCTCGCCCACCTGGCCCGACGCGAGTTGGTGCGGCTGGGCTCGGCCAAGTCCAACCGCGAATACCTGGTCGAGCTTCGCCGCCGGGCCCGTGCCTTCCCCGTCGTGCCCGAGGCCTTCGGCCATTGCTCCCGCCGCTTCGAGCGCGTGTGGTACGGGAACCACGAGGCCACGCCCCAGCTCCTCGCGGAGGCGCACGCCGACCTGGAGGCCATGAAGGGCAACGGCGCGTCATGACCTCCCGCGTCCTCCAACGCTGCCTGCTCGCCGCCCTCGCCGTGCTGCTGGCGGCCGGGCTCTACAGGATCTTCGAGCTGCGCTTCGCGGCCGGCGACATCTTCCCGCCCTCGTCCTCGCGCCGCACCGACCCGATCGGGTCCCGCGCGCTGTTCGACGCGTTGGCGCGACAACCCGGCCTTCGCGTGTCGCGCAACCTGCTTCCGCTGCCGCGCCTCCAACATCGCCCCGGCCTCGCCCTCCTCGTCCTTGGTGTCGCGCCCGAGAACATCGGCGAGCCGTCGGACGCCACCGACTTCAACTCCAGCCTGCTTCGGCTCGCACAAGGTGGCGCGCGCGTCGTCTTGGCGGCGCAGCACGAATCGTCCGCGCTGGCGACCAATGCCTTGCGCCAGGGGATCCGCAGCCTCGCACGCACGGTCCCCGCCAAGGGCCCCCAGCCCTCCCTGTGCGACACCCTCGGCTTCGGCCTCGCGCAAGGCGCCCCCTCGACATCCAACACCGCCGCGTCCCCGCCCTTGGCCCGCCGTCGCGCGGCCTCCCCGGGCCTCCCCGACGACCTGCCATGGCCTTCCCCATGGCGCATCACGGGCGCCACCAACGGCTGGACCGTCCTCTATGAGGCGGAGGGCCAACCCGTCGTGGTTCAACGCGCGTGGGATCAAGGCTCCGTCGTCGTGGTCGCCTCGGACTACCTTCTGTCCAACGAAGCCCTGCGACGCGTCCCCCAGCCCGCGTTCATCGCGGCCCTCCTCTCGGACGCCACCCAGGTCGTCTTCGACGAGACCCACCTGGGGCTGACCTTCGAGCCCGGCATGGCAAGCCTCGTCCGTCGCTACCAACTCGGCGGCGCCGTCGCCGGTCTCGCGGTGCTCGCCGGGCTCTACCTCTGGCGCAACCTCGCGCGCTTCAACCCGCCGCCGCCAGGGCCTCCCCCGGACGACGCGCTCGCCGGCCGCGGGACGGCTGAGGCCTTCCGCGCCTTGCTCCGGCGTGCCGCCCGTCCCGAGACCCTCGTCGCCGAGTGCATGGAGCGCTGGCGGGACTCGCAGGGACGCCATCCACGGGTCGGGCCACGCCGCGTCGCCGAGGCGCAGGACGTCCTCGACATCGAGATGGAACGCCCGCCCAAGGAACGAAACCCCGTCCAGGCCTACCGCCGCATCGCGGCCATCCTTCATCACCGAACCCACCGCTGACCGCCATGGAACCCCACGTCGAAACCCTCCACTCCGTCCTCGCAAAGGCCCGCGCCGAGATCGCCAAGGTGATCATCGGGCAGCACGACGTCATCGACCTCGCGCTCGTCTGCGTCCTCACCAACCAACACGCGCTCGTCGAGGGCGTCCCGGGCGTCGCCAAGACCCTCCTTGTCCGCACCCTCGGGCGCGTCCTCGGCTGCGACTTCGGCCGCATCCAGTTCACCCCGGACCTGATGCCCTCCGACATCACGGGCACGCACGTCCTCAACCTCCAGCGCAACGAGTTCACGCTCGTCCGCGGCCCCATCTTCACCACCTTCCTCCTCGCCGACGAAATCAACCGCGCGCCGGCCAAGACGCAGTCGGCGCTGCTCCAGGCCATGCAGGAGCGGACGGTGTCCATCGACCGCGACACGCTGCCCCTGCCAGCCAACTTCACCGTCTTCGCCACGCAAAACCCGGTCGAAAGCGAGGGCACGTATCCCCTCGCCGAGGCCCAGAAGGACCGCTTCATGCTCAAGATTCGCATGAACGCCCCGGAACGCCCCGACGAGCTGCTCCTCGCCCGGCGTTCCCTGGGCGAGGACGCGCCCGAGACCGTCCTCGGCCGTGGCGTCGTCCAGCCGGTCCTCTCGTCCGATGACCTTGCATCGCTACGGCGGCAGCTCCTGCACGTGACCGTGCGCGACGAGTTGGTCGCCTACGCCGTGGACATCGTCCGCGCCACGAGGGCCGCCGAGTCCATCCTGGTCGGGGCCGGCCCACGGGCCACCCAAGGCCTCCTGCTCGCCGCCCGGGCCGCCGCGGCGCTCGCCGGGCGGGACTTCGCGACGCCGGACGACATCAAGTCGTTGGCAACGCCGGTGCTGGAGCACCGGCTGATCCTGCGGCCCGAGTTCGAGCTCGAGGGGGCCTCCGTCGGCGAGGTCGTCGAACGGATCCTCCAGGACGTTGCCGTGCCCCGTTGACCAACCATGCCCGTCCCGTCGCCACGCCTGCTGGGTCTTGCAGGACTCGTGCTCCTTCCGGCCCTGACGTTGGCCGGGGTGATGCCCGACGCCGGCGGATGGCTCGCGCTCGGGCTCGTCGCCATCGCCGTCGCCGTCATCGACGCCCTGCTCGGATGGCCCCGCATCGCCGCCATCGGGGCCCAATGCCCGCCCGTGTCGCGCCTGACCACGGGACGCCACGGTCGCCTCCGGGTCCGCCTGCTCCACGAGGGCCGGCGCCCGCCCTCCTTGCGCATGGCATTGTCCCTGCCGGACGCCGTGCACTCCCACCCGCCCGAGCAAACGCTGGCCTTGCCGGATGCCCCGGCAAGCCTCGTGGACTGGACCCTCACCCCCACGATGCGCGGGCGCTTCGGCGTCACGCACCTGCACGTCGAGGCCCCCTCGCCCCTGGGCCTATGGCACCTGCGCCGGTCCCTGCCATTGGCGGCCGAGCTGCGCGCGCAGCCCAACCTCGGCGACGCCTTGCATGCCAACGCCGCCTTCCTCGCCCACGCCCTCGCCGGCCAACGCCTCGTCCGTCAGGCCGGCAAGGGGCGCGAGTTCGAGAAGCTGAGGGACTACGTCGCCGGCGATCCGGTGGACGACATCCATTGGCGCGCCACCGCCAAGCGCGGCCATCCCGTGTCCAAGGTGTTCCAGGTCGAGCGCACCCAGGAGGTGTACGTCATCCTCGATGCCTCCCGGCTCTCCCGTCGCGTCCTCGGCCCGCGCGCATCGCACGCACCGCGTGCACCGCAAGCATCCGATGCCGCAAGCCCCGACGCCGGCCCGCAGAACGAGCCGCTCATCGAGCACTTCATCCAGTCCGCGCTCCTCCTGGGAGCCGTCGCCGAGCGCCACGGCGACCTCTTCGGCCTGGCCACGTTCGACGCGCGCGTCGGGTCGTTCGTCCGCGCCGACCGCGGCCCGTCACACTTCAACGCCTGTCGCGAGCGCCTCGTCACGCTCGAAGCCCGGCCCGTCACGCCCGACTTCGACGAGGTGGCCTCGTTCCTCCGCGTCCGGCTGCGGCGACGGGCCCTGCTGCTCTTCCTGGCGAACCTGGACGATCCCGTGGCGGCGGACGGCTTCACCCGGGCCGTGGAGGTCCTGCGACGCCAGCACCTCTGCGTCGTGGTCCAGCCCAAGGCGCCCGGGGTCGAGCCCGTCTTCTCCAACGACCGCGTCGCCACGCAGGACGACGTCGTCCACGCCCTGGCGGGACACATGCAATGGGAGGGCTTGCGCGAGCTGCACGCCATCCTCCACGCCCGGGGCGTCGCCATGGCGTCGGCCCCGCCCGAGTCGATCGCCGCGGCCCTCGTGGAGCGCTACCTCAACGTGAAGCGTCGCCAATCCCTCTGAACGCGCATGATCCTCGACCTCCAACGATTCCTCGCCCAGGAACGCCCTCACTGGGAGGCCCTGGATGCCATGCTGCACCACCTCGCCAACGGGGGAACCCTCGGGCTCGAGGACGCGCGCCGGCTGCATCGGCTGCATGAACGGGCCGTCGCCGACCTCGCCAAGCTCGCGACGTTCGCGGCCGAGCCCGAGTCACGCCGCACGCTCGAGGCCCTCGTGGCCCGTTCCTACGCCGAGATCCACTCCGTGGAGGCCGGCGCGCAACCCCGATGGAACCCATGGCGTTGGTTCACCCAATCCTTTCCCAAGGCGTTCCGACGCCACGCGTCCGCCTTCGTCGTGGCCCTCGCCTCATCGGTGCTTGGCGTCGGCTTCGGCGCGGCGGTCACCATGGCGGATCCCGACTCGCGCCACATCACGATGCCTTTCGGCCACGCCGACATGCGTCCGTCGGAGCGCGTGCGACGGGACGAGGCGGCCGGGGACTCCGCCGCCGTCCACGACATGCATGCCTCGTTCTCCGGCATGCTCATGACCCACAACACCCAGGTCTCGATCCTCGCCACCTCCCTCGGCATGACATGGGGCCTCGGGACCCTCGTCATCCTCTTCTACAACGGGGTCGGGCTGGGGGCGATCGGGGTGGACTACATCGTGGACGGCCAGGGACCATTCCTCGCTGGTTGGATCCTGCCGCATGGCTCCGTCGAGCTGCCGGCCATCCTCATCGCGGGCCAGGCCGGTCTCGTCCTCGCCCACGCGATGCTCGGCCGTGGCTCCCGCCTCCCGTTCGGCCGCAGAATCCGGGCCGTCGCCCCGGACGTCGCCACGCTTCTCGGCGGCGTCGCCTTGCTGCTGGTGCACGCCGGCGTGGTCGAGGCGTTCCTGTCCCAATACCACGAGCCCGTGATCCCCTACGCTTTCAAGATTGCCTTTGGCATCCTCCAGGGCACCGGCCTCGCCGCCTTCCTCCTCCTGTCCGGCCGCACCGGCACGGAGTCACCGGACCAGCCATGACCCACCTGCGCATCCGCACCCCCGAGGGCGTCGAGTTCGCCCTGCCCTTGGCCGGCCCCGTCATCCGAGCCGCCGCCTACTTGATCGACGTCGCCATCGCCATGGCCGCCACCTTCGTCCTGTCCATCCTGCTCTCGGTGGTGTCGCTCGCGTCCCGCGACCTCGCCTCGGGCCTCATCCAGGTCGGCTTCTTCGTCGTCCCCATCCTCCAGGGTGTCCTCCTGGAATGGTTCTGGAACGGGCAAACCCTCGGCAAGCGCGCCCTCAAGATTCGCGTCGTCGATGCCGAGGGCCTCCGGCTGCGGCCCCATCAAGTCGTGCTTCGCAACCTGCTTCGGGCCATCGACTTCCTCCCGGCTTTCTACCTCGTTGGCGGGGCCGCCACCCTCCTCACCCGCTCCGGCCAACGCCTCGGTGACGTCGCCGCCCGCACCGTCGTCGTCCGCATCCCCAGCCCCGTGTCCCCCAACCTCGATCCCATCCTGGGCCATCGGTTCAACTCCCTCCGTTCCCATCCGCACCTCGCCGCGCGCCTTCGCCAGTCCATCAATGCCCAGGAGGCGGGCGTCGCACTCGCCGCGCTCGCCCGTCGCGATCAACTCGATCCCGCGGACCGCGTTCGCCTCTTCGCCGAGATCGCCTCCGGTTTCCGCGAACGCGTCCCCTTTCCATCCGACATCGACGAGGCCCTCGCCGACGAGGCCTTTGTCCGAAACGTCGTGGAACTCCTTTATCGCCCCTCCGGCACCCTCGCCGATGCACCCCAAGACGGGATGAGTCGGTTGGGAGGGAGGTGATTGCGAAGCGGATGCGCCCGCAGGCCAAGGAGTGGTCACGGCGCGGAATGACGCCCGAACGACGAGGGGTTCGCGCAGGCAGATCGAGGGGCACGACCCGTCCCAGTGAAGGGTCGCGGATACGTTCATCCGCCGCCATCAAGCCAAAATGTCAATACTTTAGATGTGACCCCATTGCCTGGGGCGGTCAGGGCGTCTGCACCGTGAGGTGGCCGCCCGCCGCGTTGCCCAGCTCGCGCACACCGACCGAGACATTCGGCGGCGCTCCCTTGTTCTGGGCGCTCACCAACAACACGTGCCGCCCCGCGCCCAGCCTCATGGGCAAGCGCTTCGGCGACCATGACTCACGGCCCAGCCTCAGGTCCGGACGCTCCTCGCCATCAAGGTAGAACTGGATGTCATGCGAGTTCCCAGGCCCGTCGAAGTGAACGGTGAACTCCACCCATGCGTCGATCTCGCACGCGATCACGCTCGCCGCATAGGCCGCCACCACCTCGTCCTTCGCCACGCCCGCCGGCACCTCCACAAGCCGCGACCAATCGAGCGTCGTCATGCCTTCAACCCTCCTCCACGAACGCTCCCCTCCCCCGAGCTTCACAGGCGCCGAGAAGTCCCACTCGGCCGGGCGTCTCGCAGCGAAAGAAGGCGGGGGCGCGGATGCAATCTCGTCGAACGTCCACGTGCGGTTCTTGTGCCGGCCCCTCAGCTCGGGCCCAACGACCCGCCACGCGCCGACCGCGCCCGTTCCCGCCGTCATCAGGACGTCCCATTCCAGCGAGGCGGAACCCCTGTCCACGCGGACTCGCGCCGGGAACGAGTACGCACCCCACGACCCAGCGGGCACCCGGACGCGGAGCGACGTCGTTGCCGTGGACCGTGGCGGCACCGTCACCGGTTCCAGGGCGTTCCCCTCCCATCCGCGAGGCCAACGCGGATCGATCCGCAACGTCCACGGCTGGTCGCCCTCGTTGGCCAAGGTGAGGTCCAGGGTTCCGTCGCCCCCCTGCACGCGTTCCAACACGGGGAAGAGCGTGCCGCCGCCGGTCGGCGTGATGCTCGCACCCACCAACAGCCTCGCGATGTCGGGGTGGTGCGGCGCTGGGACCCTTTGCGCGACGGCCTCGAAGGCGATCTGCTGGAAGGCCTGCCACTCGCCCGTGGATCCCGGCCCACCCGCCACGCGGGCGGCCTCGCCCCGCAGGGCATCCAGGTCCACGACGCCCTCCAACGACAACCGCCGCATCACGCCGCCGAAGGCGTCGAATGCGTAGCGCGTCCGTTCCTCCCCCTCGATCCAGGCGTCCGCCACGCCCGGCCCCGACAACGGCAAACGCACCCGTTCCATCTGGTTGCCCCGCAGCAGCACGCCCGCCGAACGCCCGCCCACGAACAATCCTTCCGCAGCGTCGGACACGTGGTTGCCCTCGATCACGATGTCCTCCGCCCGAAGCGTGGGGAAGCTGCCGCCCGTCCAGAGCCGGATGGAACCCGAGCGCACGTGATTTCCCCGAAGGACGGCCGCCGTCATGAGGCACGGCGACGGATCCTCCCCGGGCGGGTCGCCGCCAATCAGCTCGAGCGCGTTGCCGCCGGACTGGAACCGCCGCGCATCGAGCCGCGCGCCCCCCGCGCGGTTGCCCAGCATCTGGCAAAAGTAGGAGGGCTCGGTGCCCTCCAAGCCCTCGACGTGCTGGAACCCGATGAAGCGCAGGCTTGCCTCCTCGCTGCCGCCCACGCGCTCCAGCTCGTTCTCGGCAAACACGACCTCGTGGCTGAGCCCATACATCTGCATCGAGTTGCCGTCCGCGAACCGGTTCCCGACGACCAGCCACTGCCGAAGGCTGTGGTTGATCCCCACCACGGACGTCGCGTCCAACGGGATGTCCCACGGATGATCGACCTCGACGCTCGACTCGGACGCATCCACGACCCAACGGGCCTGGCCACGTCCCTTGCCCTTCAGGACGAACACAAGATGTCCGCCGGGCTCCCAGTTCCAACGCCGGGGCGGCTTCGCCAGCGTCAGCCGCACGCCTTCCGACCGCGCGACCGCCCCGTAGTACACGGGCGAGGAACCGTCGGACCCGAAGATCTCGTAGTCGGCCGTCTGGGAGAACGCGACCGTGTTGCCGCGCACGTAGTTCTGGTCGTAGTAGGGATTGGCCTTGGTGCTCCACCCGGCGCGGCTCGTCTCGCCCCCCAGCATCCGGTTGTTCTCCCAGATGCACTGGTGCCCCCGCGCCGCCCACACCAACCCGCCGCTCCCGATGTGCAGCGTGTTGTTCCGCACGACGCTGCCATCGGAGAAGAAGCTGAACAGCAACGGGAAGCCCCCCGACATGATGTCGCAGTCCTCGATGCGAATGTCCCGCCCGCAGAGCCACACCGCGACGCCCTTCCCCGCCGAGTCGAGCGAGGGCGCATTCAGCTTGCGGTACAACGCAAGCCGGTCGTCGAGCTGGCCCCAGCCCGGTCGCCCCACGTAGGGCTGCCAACGAACCACCACCCCGCGCAGGACGATGTCCCCCTCCTGCCAATGCGCCGGGCGATTCTCCAGGCTGTACAACGCGTTGCCACCCCCCGGCCGGCGGTCTGTCTCCGCCATGTTGTTGATCCCGTACTGCGCCCCCACGTACCACACCGTCAACTTCTCCAGCCCGAAGTGGCACTCGCCCCGGATCACGCCCCGCATCGGCTCGAAGTGCGGGTTGGTCCAGTACAACAACGTCGCCTCCGCCCCCGCCCCCCGCACCAACACGCGCCTCGGGATGAACAGCGTGCGCGAGAATCGATACTCCCCCGGCGGCAGGTACACGATGCCCCCGCCCTCGCGCCCCACGCGGTCGAGGACGCCTTGCACCGCATCCGTGTCGTCCGCCTTCCCGTCGCCCAGCGCCCCCTCGCGCAAGACGTTGTGCAGGGTCGTCGGCCAGGGCTCGGCGGGCCGAACCGTGAGCCGTTGCGGGCATCGCCCCCAACCCGACGGCCCGCCGCAGCCATTGTGCACCCAGACCTCGTACTCCCCCGGCGCGACGTCCGTTGGAAGCGTTGCCCGGGCCGAGTACAGGTCCGCCTCCGTCGCCATCAACTCGACCGTCGCGGGCCCCCTGAGCACCAGGCGCGTCCGGGGCGACCCGGGCGGCTCGCCCGCCAACGCCTCCCGCACCCCCGCCCAGCCCAGCCCAAGCCCGAACACGCGGATCCCCCCGCCCGGCTCCGCCACGAGCTTGTCCGCACCGCGCGCCCACCAGACCTCCGGCGCGTTGACCCGCACCTCCTGCTCCCGATCCCCCGACTTCACCCTCAAGGCAAAGACTCCCGGAGCCCGGTCCGTTGGCACCACGACCTTCGCCGCATGTCTCCGGGGCTGGATTACCGTCCAGGCATCGCCGTCGTCGCCGCGGGGCAGATCGCCGGGCGAACCCGGCAAACCCGGCGGCTCATCCGCGAGCCGGCGCCCGCGAACCGTCGTCCCCTCGAGGCCATCCCCGTACAACAGAACCGTCTGTCCGGGCTTCACGGGTTGCGAATGCCAGATCACCAGCCCCCGACGACTCGGTGCCGATACGGGCGACGAGGACCCATCCGCCGTGGGCGTGCCGGCCACGTCTGCTCCCCATGCCCGGCACCACACCCAGGATACCAGCACGCACAGCAGCCATGGATGCCCCACATGACAGCGCCGGAATCGCCCCTGGCCAACCTTCATGGGGGTCGATTGAGGGCGGAGCATGGCATGGGTGCAATCCCCCATTTCCTCGCTTCCAAATTCCCAGGCCCACGGGTCGCCCGGGACCTGTCTTTTGTGCATCCCGTCGAATGGGTTGCGTGGAGTCTTCGGTGCCGAGCCGGTCGCCGTCCTTGGCCTGAATCGCAACGGCGAAGCTGGGGAGGCTTGCAACCCGGTCGCGACCCCGGGAAAGCTCCCACCCCATGCAGAACGTCATGCGAGTGGGGATCATCGGGGGTGGGTTGATGGGACGCGAGGCGGCGAGCGCCTTCGGGCGGTGGTTCGTCCTCGATCGGGAACGGGTCCCCGTGCGGGCCGAGTTGACGGCCGTGTGCGACTTGCAGCCCTCGCTCCTGGAATGGTTCAAGGGCGTGCCCGGCGTGCGGTTGCTGACCCGGGATCACCGTGAGTTGCTGGCGAGCCCGGATGTGGACGTGGTGTACGTCGCCGTCCCGCACAACCTGCACGAGTCGATCTACGTGGACGTCCTGCGTGCGGGAAAGGATCTGCTGGCGGAAAAGCCTTTCGGCATTGACCTCGGCGCGGCCGAGCGGATTGCCCACGAGGCCCGGGTTTCCGGGCGCTTTGTGCGTTGCAGCTCGGAGTTCCCCTTCCTGCCCGGGGCCCAGCGGGTGTTCGAGACCGCGCGGAGCGGCCGCTTGGGAACGTTGCTGGAGGTTCGTTCCTGCTTCTGGCACGCCAGCGACTTGGATCCCAGCAAGCCCGCGAACTGGAAGCGCCAGGTGCGGACCTGCGGCGAGATTGGTGTCATGGGCGACCTGGGGATGCACGTGGTCCACGTGCCCTTCCGCCTGGGATGGAAGCCCGTGCGGGTCTATGGGCAGTTGCAAAAGATCTACGGGGAACGTCCCGACGGTAAGGGCGGCATGGCGGTGTGCGACACGTGGGACAATGCGATGCTGCACACCGACGTCCTCGTGGAGGGCCGTGAGGTTCCCGTGCGGTTCGAGATGAAGCGCCTGGCGCCGGGAGCCACCAATACCTGGTCCCTTGAGGTTCTCGGGACGGAGGGCGGCGCGCGATTCTCCACGGCGGAGCCCAAGACCTACTGGGAGTTCCAGCGGGGGAAGGAGCAGGCCTGGTCCAGGATCGACCTGGGCTTTGCCAGCGTCTTTCCAACCATCACGGGGGGAATCTTTGAACCGGGCTTCCCCGATTGCTTCCAACAAATGTGGGCGGCGTTCGCGGTGGAGAGGGCGGGCTTGCTCGGCTCCAGGTTTGGGTGCGTAACCCCAGACGAGGCGGTGGCCAGCCACCAGCTTTTCTCGGCGGCGCTGCGCTCGCATGAAGCAAAAGCAGCGGTTGCCTTGTGAGCAACCGCCGCCAGTTCGCCGTCAGGAAAAGCCCGCCCCCCGCGAAAACAGGGCCCCCAAAGAGAGTAGCATTGAGGGGTTCCCCATAACCGCACAGCTAGGGCATGGCTCTCCCAACTTCCTGCTAGTGAGCTTGAGGCGTGCCAATTCGTCAACCAGCGGTTGCGCCCCCTTCCTATCCCTATCCCTCCAGAGCCTTCCCGCCCGGCCCGGAGTTCAAGCCCCCGCAACAAACCATCCGCCCCGACGTCTCCGCCCCGGGTCAGGGCCGCGAACGACGCATCACCGAGTCCCGCTGGGACCAACCCGCGTCCGCGAGCGGGTGATCCAGGTTGTAGTGCAACCCGCGGCTCTCGGGCCTTTGCAACGCACACCCGACGATCAGCTCCGCCGTCGTCGCGATGTTGCGGAGCTCGACCAAGTCCGACGTGATCCGGAAGTTCCAGTAGTACTCGCGGATCTCCTCCTGGAGGTTGCCGAGGCGTTTCTCGGCCCGGCGCAGGCGCTTGTCCGTGCGCACGATCCCGACGTAGTCCCACATCGTGCGACGGATCTCGTCCCAGTTGTGGCTCACCACGACCAGTTCGTCCGGATCCGTGGCGCTGCCAGGCTCCCAGGGAGGAATCGTGCAGCTGGAGTCAGCGGGCGGGTGGACGGCCAGATGGTCCGCTGCCCGATGGGCGCACACGAGCGCTTCCAAGAGGGAGTTGCTGGCCAGACGGTTGGCCCCGTGCAACCCCGTGCACGCCACCTCGCCAATCGCAAACAACCCGTCGATCTCCGTGCGCCCCTGCGCGTCCACCAGGACCCCGCCGCACTGGTAATGCGCGGCCGGCACCACGGGCACCGGCTCCTTGGTCATGTCGATCCCATGCTCCATGCACCGCGCGTAGATGTTCGGGAAGTGATCCATCACGAACCGCGCCGGCTTGTGCGTGATGTCCAGGAACACGCAGTCCGCGCCCGTCCGCTTCATCTCGGAGTCGATCGCCCGCGCCACGATGTCCCGGGGCGCCAACTCCAGGCGCGGGTCGTACCGCTCCATGAACCGCATCCCGTCCGCTCCCCGTAGCACCGCCCCCTCGCCCCGCACGGCCTCGGAAATCAGGAACGACTTCGCCTTCGGATGAAACAGGCACGTGGGGTGGAACTGGATGAACTCCATGTTCGCAACGCCCGCACCGGCCCGGTACGCCATCGCCACGCCGTCGCCCGTCGCGATGTCCGGATTCGTCGTGTACAGGTACACCTTCCCGCACCCGCCCGTGGCGAGGATCACCGCGCGTGCCGCGAACGCCGTCACCTGCTGGGAAGCCCGGTCCAGCACGTAGGCGCCCACGCAGCGAGGCGCGCCCGGCAACCCCAGCTTGGAGGTCGTCACCAGGTCCACCGCCACGTGGTTCTCCAGCACGCGAATGCGCTTCTCCGCCGCCACCGCCTTCAGCAACGCGCGCTCGATCTCCGCCCCCGTCGCGTCCTTGGCATGCAGCACCCGCCTTCGCGAGTGCCCCCCCTCCCGCGTCAAGTCCAGGGAAACCTCGCCCGGATGCAACGGGTCCGGATGCCCGTCGAACCGCGCCCCAATCTCGATCAACTCCCGGATGCGGGCGGGCCCCTCCGCCAAGATGGACCGCACCACCTCCTCGCGACACAGCCCCGCCCCGGCGTCCAGCGTGTCCTGGACGTGCAATTCCACCGTGTCGTCCTCCGCCCAAACCGACGCGATCCCGCCCTGCGCCCAGTTGGTGTTGGAGTCGGCGCGGTTCTTCTTGGTGACGATCGCGACCGTCCCAAACTCGGCGGCCCGAAGGGCGAAGCTGAGCCCGGCCATGCCCGTGCCGAGCACCAGGAAGTCAAAGGACTGCGTCGGCGTGCGATCGGGCATGGTGTCTCCTCCGGGTTCCTAGTGCGAATGCGCCTTGCCCGTCCCGCACAGGCCGCACGAGGACGGCGTGCCCGTGCATGCAGGACCCGCGCCCGCCCCGCCGGGCACCGACGCGGCAAACGTGGAGAACTCCTTCCGCAACCGCGTGGATCCGCAGTGCGGGCAAGCGGTCCCCTTCCACTCGGACGAACGCACCAGGATCTCGCTGTCGCGCTCGCATGCGTCGCAATGAAACTCGTAGATCGGCATGGCTTCTCTCTATCGCAAGGCGTGCCCCGGTTCACGCCCCAAAGTGTTCCTTTCCTGACCGCCCCCTCCGGGGGTAGGTTCAACCCGTGATCGCGACTCTTTTCATTAGGCATGGCGGCCTCCGAGCAAGCTGGGCGTCGTTCGCACTGTGCACCCTGCTGGCCCTGGGCTGCACCAAGCACGAGGACCATGCCCAGGAATCCCCCGGCCACGCTCACCAACCCAAGAACGGCGGCCAGCTCGTCGAGGTTGGCCGCCACCAGTACAACATCGAGGTCCTCGTGGACGCCCCCAAGGGCAAGGTCACCGCGTGGTTCCTCGACGCCCACGCCGAGGACTACGTCCGCATCCCCGCACCCTCCCTCCGCATGACCGCCGACGTCGGCAACGAGTCCAAGGAGGTCGTCCTGGCCGCCGTCGCCAATCCCGCCTCCGGCGAGAAGGTCGGCGATACCTCCCAGTTCGAGGGCGCGGCCGACTGGCTCAAGAACCTCCCCTCCTTCAGCGGCGCCTTCCAGGACGTGTCCATCCGGGGCACCGCCTTCGGCAACGTCACCTTTCGACACGGCGCGCCTTCCCACGCCAAGTAGCCCGTCCCACCCAACGCGATTCCACCCAAGATTTCCGCCATGAACCACCGAAGGACCACCCACTGGATGCGCGCCGCCTTGGCCTTGGCCGGGGCCGCCATCGTGGCTTCCGCGATCGTCGCCGAGGAAGCCAAGCCGCCCGGCGGCGTCCGTGGCCAACCCATCCAGCCTGCCAAGGCCAAGGGCCAGCCCATTCAACGCATCGCCACCAACGCGGTCGCGGCCAGTCCCGCCGCCGCCCCGTCCACGAATACGCCGGCCAAGCCCGGAGGCCCCATGGCCCTCGGCTTCGACAAGCTCGCCGGGTTTAACTACGTCGTCCCCGAATACACCGGCACCACGCCGCCCCCCGCCCCGGACACCAACCAAATCCCCGCCACCGTGCGCGCCTTGGACGGCAAGACGGTCTCGGTGAAGGGCTTCATGCTCCCCTTGAAGGTCAAGGACGGGAAGGTCCAGGAGCTCCTGCTCATGCGAGACCAGTCCATGTGCTGCTTCGGCGCCGTGCCCAAGATCAACGAGTTCCTCACCGTGAAGATGACCGGCGACGGAACCCGCGCCGTCATGGACCAAGCCGTCACGCTGGTGGGCAAGCTCAAGGTCGGCGAGTTCTCCGAGAACGGCTACCTCCTCGGCATCTACCAACTTGATGCCGACCGCGCCGAAGGTCCCGGGCTCTGATTCCTCCAGGCTCCCGTCCGTGACATCGGCGGGGCATCCGGGGATAATCTTGGCGTGAACGGTTTGCCGATCACCGAGTTAACGGACGCGCTCCTGGTGAGCTACCGCCAGCATGGCGGCATCAACCACGTCGATGGAGCCAACCTCCCCTCGCGGGGCGCCGTCGTGGACATCACCCTCGCCCTGTTGCGCCTCTTGTTCCCCGGCTTCTTCGACGACGCCGTGGTCCACGCCTCCGAGTTGAAAGCCGACACCGTCCTGCGCATGGACTCCGTGGCGGGAAGGCTCGAAGACGAAGTGTGCAAGAGCCTCGGCTGCTTCGACGCCGGCCGCTCCACGGCCGAGGATCGTTCACGCGCCCGCGCCCTCGTGGGCGAGTTCTTGCGCCGGCTGCCGTCCATCCGGGCCCTCCTCCAGACCGACGTCGAGGCCGCCTTCCAAGGCGACCCCGCCGCCCGCAGCCGCGAGGAAATCATCACCTCCTACCCCTTCATCGAAGCCATCGCCGTCCAAAGGCTCGCCCACGAATTGCATCGCCAAGGCGTCCCCCTCCTCCCGCGCATGATGACCGAATGGGCCCACGGACGCACCGGCATCGACATCCACCCCGGCGCACGCATCGGGTCCCACTTCTTCATCGACCACGGCACCGGGACCGTCATCGGAGAAACCTGCGTCCTCGGCAACCACGTGAAGGTCTTCCACGGCGTCACCCTCGGGGCCACCAGCACCTCCGGCGGCCAGGCCCTGCGCGGCCGCAAGCGCCACCCCACCATCGAGGACCACGTCACCATCTACTCCGGGGCCGTCATCCTCGGGGGCGAGACCGTCATCGGCCGAAACTCCACCGTCGGCGGCAACGTCTTCCTCCTCCACAGCGTGCCCCCGGACTCCACCGTCGTCATGGAGGAGAATCGGGTGCGGGTCCTGCCCAAGCGCGGTCGGGCATCCGACCTGGACTACCAGATCTAGGATCGAGGCGACCATGAACTCGTGGAACATCCGACGCGGCACGCCCGCCGACGGCGATGCCGTGGTCGCGTTCAACCTCGCCTTGGCCTGGGAAACCGAACAGCGAACCCTCGACCCCCAACGCCTCGCGGCGGGCGTCGCCGCAGTCCTCTCGGACCCGCACAAGGGCACCTACTGGCTCGCCGAGGCCTCCGGCACGGTCGTGGGCCAGCTCATGATCACCCTCGAATGGAGCGACTGGCGCCATGGCTGGTTCTGGTGGCTCCAGAGCGTCTATGTGGCCCCCGAATGGCGGGGCCGGGGCGTCTTCAGGTCGCTCGCCTCCGCCGTCGAGGCGGCGGCGCGCTCGCAGGACGACGTCTGCGGCCTCCGCCTTTACATGGAGCCCCACAACGACCGTGCCCGCGCCGCCTATTCCAAGCTGGGTTGGTTGCCGGCCGGCTATGAGCTGCTCGAGATCGACTTCACCCGCCCCCCGTCCCGCACCGCCCCGTGACGCCGCCCCTCACGTCTCGCGCCATCCCAGCAGGCTGACCCCTTCCCTCCGCGCGGCCGCCTCCGCCTCCGCGCGGTCCAGCAACACCGTCAGTCCCGCCTCGAAGGCCAGCACCCGGATCCCAGCGCGCCCGCACGTCTCCACCGTTCTCGGCCCAACGCACGGCAGGTCGAAGCGCACGTCGTGACCCCGCTTCGCCAACTTCACCGCCACCGCGCCCTTTGACTTTCCGGCCAACCCGCCGCCGCGCTCCAGGCATGCGTCCGTGCCCTCAAACCCCTCCACCGCCAAGACCGTCCCCTCCTTCACCACCACCGACTGCCCGATCTCCAACCGCGCCACCTCGCGGGCAATCCGGAATCCAAACGCCACGTCCTCCATGTCCGCCCCGGACGGCGTCGGCCCCGCCACCCAACCCGCGCCTGGCATCCAAGGGCCCAGGTACGTCAACGGATCCACCAACCGGATGCCGTCCTTGCCCAGTTCATCGGCCACCGCCCCAAACAACGAATGGGCGTTCCGCTCCCTCACCCCCATCAGCAAACGCATGCCCCGAAGGTCCGGACGGATGTTGAACAGGTTGGACGGGGCCAGTTGCCCCAGCATCACGCACTCGCGCACGCCCGCCTCGCGCAGCACGTCAATCATGCGGCCCAATTGACCCACCTTCACCCACCCCATGCGATCCACCTCCGACGCCAAGGCCGGGTCCGTCTCGCCATCGAAGCCCACCGCCGCAACCCGGCGTCCCTGACGCCGCGCCTCGGCGGCGAACACAAACGGCAGGCGCTTGCTGCCCGCGATCAATCCAAGGGGAGCCTCCTGTGCGTCCATCGGCGCCAGACTGCGGCCCGCCCCGTCTCCTGACAATGGGCTTGCCACGCGCCCAACCCGCAGGCGCATCCTTCACCCCTCACATCCCGCATGAAAACGAGATCGTTCACGGCCATCGCCTGCCTGGCCGCCCTCCTCCCCCTGCTGCCGTCCGCATCGCTGGACGCCGCCGACTCGGCACGCACCCAGAACGCGCAGGGCAAGCCCGCCTCCTCCCCTGCCCATCCCATCCATGGCTCCGTGGAGCGTCTCGACCCCGCCCTCGACGCCCTCATTGCCCCGGGCGTGCAGATGGAACGTCTGGCCTCCGGCTTCAATTGGTCCGAGGGCCCCACCTGGCTTCATCGCGAGAAGGCCGTCGTCTTCTCGGATGTCCCCGAGAACGTCATCTACCGCTGGTCCGACCGGGACGGCTTGTCGGTGTACCTCAAGCCCAGCGGCTACACGGGGCAGGCGCTGGAGTTCAACGAGCAAGGATCAAACGGTCTCACGACTGACGCGGCCGGGCGGCTGATCATCTGCCAGCACGGCGACCGCCGGATTTCCCGCCTGGAGCGCAACGGGACCTTCGCTCCGCTGGCGTCGCACTTCGACGGACGCCGCTTCAACTCGCCCAATGACCTCGTGTGGGATCGGCGGGGCAACTTGTACTTCACCGACCCTCCCTACGGCCTCAAGGGAGCCAACGACAGCGACTCCAAGGAACTCGCCTTCAACGGCGTGTACCTGCGTCGGTCCAACGGCGCCGTGCAGTTGCTCACGAGCACCATGACCTTCCCCAATGGCATCGCCCTCTCCCCGGACGAGCGCACCCTGTACGTCAACCAATCCGATCCCAAGGCCCCCATCATCCGGGCATTCCCCGTCCTCCAGGACGGCACACTGGGCGAGGGACACGTCTTCTTCGACACCACGCGCCTGCTCGAGAAGGGCGGCAAGGGGCTGCCCGACGGCCTCAAGGTGGACGTCCACGGAAACGTGTTTGCCACCGGTCCGGGCGGCGTGCTGGTCCTGTCGCCCGAGGGTCGCCTCCTCGGCCTGCTGAACACCGGCGAGGCCACCGGCAACTGCTGCTGGGGCGACGACGGCTCCACCCTGTACATCACCGCCGACATGCACCTCGTGCGCATTCGCACCCGCACGATGGGCTACGGCTTCCGCCGCTAGCCGCGCTTCGCCCAGCCGGAACGATGCCGTGGTGAGGGCAGTGATGGCGCCGCAGGTTCTTTCGCAAGACGAGAAGTGAGCGAGGCGCGGGCCAGTACCAGGCCCGTCACGAGCGAAGCGCGAAGCTCCTGCGAAAGAAGATCCATCGGGCTTGGCCCGGCATCTCATTCACTTCCCATGCCCATCGATATTCCGCGACGCGTGCTCACATGCCTGGCCTGGGCGTTCCTTTGTGTCATCGGGCTGGCCCAGGGCCCGGCCGACGCCCTCGCCGGCCTTCGGGCCGAGATCAACGCCTTGATGGACGGCGGCGCGGCGCCCGGGGCCACGTGGGCGTGCCAAGTGGTGTCGGCTGAGACAGGGGCCACCTGGTTCGAGCGAGATCCCGGTCGCCTGATGGTTCCGGCATCCAACACCAAGCTGTTCACCGTCGCCATGGCGCTCGACCGGTTTGGCGCGGAAGGGACGTTGGGCACCGAATGGCGGTGGAAGGACGCCGCGGATGCGGCCGGCACCTTGCCCGGCGACGCATGGGTGGTCGCCGGGGGCGATCCCGCCCCAGGAGGCGGCCTTGCGGAACCCCGCGCGCTTGCCGGATTGTTGGAAGCCCTCGGCAAGGCAGGCATCCGGAGGATTCAGGGGCGCATCGTCCTCGTGGACGATTTATTCGACGCCCCGCCCTTCGGCCCGGGTTGGAACTGGGACGACCTGCCGGAGGCCTACGGAGCCCCGGTCACTGGTTTCCAGTGGGCGGACAATGCCGTCACCTTGGTCGTTGAGCCCGGCTCCCGGCCCGGGGCGGACGCCATCGTTCGGATGCTGCCCATCCCCGGTGCCTTCGAGGTGGATGCCCACGTTCGCACGGCCCCCTCCAATGGAGCCGCCCGCGTCATGGTCCGCCGAATGGCCGGGGCCGACCGCGTCCGGTTCCGGGTCACGGGCGAGGTTCGGCTGGGGCATTCCCACGTCGAGAGAATGGCCGTGCCCGACGCCGCCGGATGGTTCGCCATGGGATTGAAGGCGGCGTTGAAGGAACGGGGCATCGACCACGGCGGGGTCGTGGTCGCGGATCGACCGTTGCAGGAGGTTTCGTCCGTTCCGACGCGGGCCCGCGTGGCGTCCGTGCCCATGGGGGAGATCGCCGCCCTGTGCCTCAAGCCATCGAACAACCGCATCGCCCAGGCGCTGTGGCTCCATGTCGGGGCCGATGCACGACGTCATCCGCGCCCGGGAGAGGCTCCGCCGTCCCAGGCGGCTGCGATGGGTTCTTCGGCGACCGACGCCGATGACAACGACCGTGCAGCGGTCGCCCTGTCGCGCTTCATGGAGAAGATGGGCGTGCCCCGGGGCGAGGTGTTCCTGGAGGAAGGCTCGGGGTTGTCCCGCAAGAACCTGGTGACGCCGCGGGCGACCGTGCGCTTGCTGCGAGGGATGGATGCGGGCCCCGCGGCCATGCCGTGGCGGGCGGCGTTGCCGGTGGGCGGCGTGGACGGGACGTTGAAGTCGCGATTCACCGATCCTGCGATCAAGGGCCGGGTCGTGGCCAAGACGGGCACGTTGCGGCACGTCCACTCCCTGGCCGGGTACATCACGACGGCAGCGGGCCAGCGGTTGGCCTTTGCCCTGTTCGTCAATGGCCACGCCTCCGCCTCCGCCGACGCCTCCGGGCGCGCCGAGGTCGAGCGCATCGCCGCGCGACTGGCCGCCTTCCAAGGGCGCGGCCCGCAATAGGGCGAAGGGACTGTGGCAGCGGCGTCGCGCTGCGGGTCGTCACCGGGCCAGAGCCGAGACGGCCCTGCCACGGGTGCGCGTCTTCGAGCGACCGCCTCTTGCCGCCCTGCAACCCGGTGCCGCGGCGGCTTCCGGATCTATTCCACCAACTCGACCTCGGTGGCACCGGGTGGTATGGGCTGGTTTCGGATGGCCTTGCCGGGCCAACGCACCTCGATGGCCTTGGCCTTCCATGGGTTGCCCAACACCGCGACGGGGGCGTCCACGGACCACCAACCCGACCCGCCATGCCACTCCCGGGCCGGGCCGCGTCCGCCGTCGTGGACGAGCCGCACCGCGGCCCCGTAACCCGAGGGATTGCCCCCTTGCCCCTTCAACCGGACGCGAAGGCCGCGCGCGGCGCGCACGTTGCGCCACAGGGTGGTGCCGGCCGCATTCTGTGCCACCGCAAGGTCCACCCGGCCGTCGCCATCGAAGTCCGCGACGGCGGCGCCCCGACCCTCGCCATGGACCGCGACGCCCGTGGCCTCGTCGGGAAGCAACGTGCCCCGGCCGTCGTTCCGCAGCCACAGTCCACGCCCGGCATCCGTGCGCTGGACCATCGGCTGGGCCGAGGACCAGTTCTGGGACAGGAACACATCCTCGTCGCCGTCGCCGTCCATGTCCGCCACCACCACGCCGAAGACAGGCGAGCGCTGGGCGACGGGATGGAGGGGCTCCAGGTCGAAGGCATCGCCCCGGTTCAGGAGCACGGCGCTGTCGAGCCACTGGACCTCCAGACGGCGCAGCTTGGAGGCGGCGTCGCCCATCCACCCGGCGAGGTCCACCGCGGCAAAGGCGGCATGGGTCGGGAAGCGCTCGGCCCACGCGGGGAGGAACATGCGAAACATCGGCAGCTCCCGTTGCGGCCACTCGCGTCCGGTCCCGGGTTCGACCCATGCCTCAAGGGTTTCCACGCCACCGCCCCCCAGCTCCCCAAAGTACAGCCGTCGCGGCGCATCGGCCGACGCATGGAACGGGGTGTTTCGCCCCCAGTTGCCCAGCACGAGGTCCATTCGGCCATCGCCGTCGAGGTCGCCCGCCGTGACGCCGGTCCACCAACCGCTCCACCGGGCCTCCGACAGGACCTTGCCGCCGTGCCGCACGACGGGCTTCCACGGCACCAGCTTGCCGCCGTCGTTGCGTACGAACGCCGGGGCATCCCACTCGCGCGTGGCCACGAGGTCCGGGTCCCCGTCGCCGTCGAGGTCGCTGAAGCACGCGGCGGTGACCAAGCCCAGGGCATCAAGTCGTTGACGCGGGGCCAGCCGGCCGCCCGCCGTGGACAGGACCAGCGACGACGCGGGCTCGGGATACCGACCGGCCACCACGCGTCCACCCACGAACACCTCCATCGCGCCGTCTCCATCCAGATCGGCGGTCGCGAGCGGCCCCGTGCTGAAGCCCGGGTTGAGGACGGCCTCGCCACTCACGCCGCGGGCAGGGTCGAGGATGCGAAGGGCGCCGCCGTTGGTCCTGCCGTCCTCATGGTTGGCGGACCCTGCGAACACGACCCCCATCAAGGGAACCAAGGTGGTCAGGTCGCGCCCGGCGGGCTTGTTGAAGGGCGCGGCATCCACCCGACGGAAGGTCCCGCCCGCCTCGCCCGCGAACACGCCCACCACGCCGCCCTTGCCCGTGCCCACGAGCAAGTCCTCGCGTCCGTCCCCGTTGATGTCCGCCCATGTCACCCCCGGCCCCAGCAAGGACAGACGATTGGGGAGCAAGGGCTGCCGCTCGAAGTCGTCGAAGGGCTCCTCGATGTGCGTGTGGGACAACCTCGCGGAGACATCCTCGAACCACGGTCCCTGGGAGGGCGCGGGCGCCGGGGCCGGTAGCGCGCCCTCATGCCCAATCTCCAGCCACCGCCCCGCCTGTGTGATCACCTCGGTGCGACGACCATCCGGCCAATCCACGCGAACGCGGTGGGCGCCTTCCGTCGCCGCGAAGGTACGCGAGGGCGCCTCGCCCGAGAGGTACCGACCACCACCGATGATTTGCGCTTGCTGGATGGGCAGCGTCGATCCCGTCGGCGGCAGCACCGTGACGCGGGCCCCGAGCCCGTGGCGATTGGAGGAAGGACCCTTCAATTGAACCCGAATCCGAGGCGCGCCGCCGTCATTGCGGTAGAGGCCGGGACTGGAAAACAACTCGTTCACCACCACGTCCATGTCGCCGTCGTTGTCGAGGTCCGCCGTCGCCATGCCCTGCGCGATCGATGCGTCGCCGAAACCCCATGGGGCGCCGACCTCCTCGAAGGTGGCGTCGCGGCGGTTGCGGAAGAGCAGCTTGGGCGTGACCAAGCGCGGCAAGGAACGCACGAGGTCGTCGATCTCCCGCTGCTTGAGGGCGCGGCCGCCGCGCTGCGCCGCCTGGATGCGCTCGGCGCCGTCGCTGTCCTGGAAGTCCCGGTGCTGGCCCGTCCCGACGAGGATGTCCTCGAATCCGTCGAGGTCCACGTCGAGGAAGACCGGACCCCACGACCATTCGCTCGCCTCCACGCCGGCTTGGTGGGCGACCTCGGCGAAGGTGCCGTCGCCGCGGCCCATTTGGAGCGTGTTGCGCTTCATCTGGACCCGGTCCTCAAAGAGGCCCGGGGGGCGCAGCTCCGGGGCCATGGCAGCGAGTTGCGTCTGCCGCCGGGAACGGACGCGGCTCAGCATGTCCACCGCCAGGAAGTCCTCGTGCCCATCGCGGTCGAGGTCCCCGAAGTCCACGCCCATCGAGAAGGTGGCGTTGTTGCGCAGCGCCCGGGTGCCCAGGGCGCGGAACCTGGGACGGCCACGGCTCGACTCGTTGACCCACATCCGGTCCGGCGTCCAGAGGTCGTTGCAGACGTAGAGGTCGGGGTCGCCGTCGTGGTCCACGTCATGGAACCGCGCAGCCAGCCCCCAGTCGCGCGGCGGTCCGGCGAGCTGCTTGCCGCCCTCGTCGAGGAACGTGCCGTCCGTCCAGGACGCCGCCGTGAATCGTCCCGTGCCGTCGTTGATCCAGAGGAAGTCGGGCTCGCCCGTCTCCTGGACCTGGCCGGACTCATCCACCAGGAAGCGATCCCGAAGGTCCGGCTCGGTGACGGGCCTGCCATCGACGGCGGCCACGCGGGGGCGCCCCTCCGCCGTCTGCAACGTGAAGCGCGCGGTCGGGCGATCGAGGATTGTCGTGGGGCGAAAGTTCGTGACGTACAGGTCGATGTCGCCGTCGCCATCGACGTCGGCCAGCGCCATGGACATGGCGCCGCTGCGCGACCGCAGGCCGGCGGCGTCCGTGGACTCGGAGAACTTGCCTTGGCCGTCGTTGACGAAGAGTCGCGTCCCGGCCCCGAGTCCGTGGACGATCAAGTCCATGTCTCCGTCGCCGTCGATGTCGGCAAAGGCCGCGCCGGTGGAGTCGTCGCCCACGCATGCCAGGGCCGCGTTGCCCGGGGTGGTCGTCACGTCCTCGAAGCGCCAGCCGCCCCGGTTGCGGAACAATCGATTGTCGCTGTCCAGGCCGCAGAGGTACACGTCGCACCATCCGTCGCCGTCGATGTCCCCGAGCGCGACGCCCGCGCCGGACAAGAGGTTGCGGTTGGTGATGGAACGTTCGTCCGACAAGGCGTTGGTGAAGCCGATGCCCAGCGCGGCGGCGTTCAGCCGGACGAACCCCGGCGCATGGGGCGGCACGGGTGGAAGCATCTTCCACCGATGACCTTCGCCGGCTTGGAAACCATCCCCCCGTGCGGTCACAGCCGATGCGATGCCGAGGAGGAACAACCCCAGGTCCCGGATCGCGCGGGCGACGCCGGGCCAAGTCTTTCTCATCGCTCCACCTCCGGGCTGCCCTCGAAGGGAACGCGCAACCCCGCAACGGACGCCTCCACGGGGATCCGTTGCACACGGCCACCGGGCCACGTCACCTCCAGCACGCCGTCACCCCCGACGGGCCTCGCCACCACGCGGATGGCGGAATCCGAGCCCCCATGGCCGCCGCCCAGCCTCCATTCCCGCGCGGGACCCGGAGCGCCCGAGGGGCCGAGCCACCGGACCCGCGCGCCGACAGCCCACGGGTTGCCTGCGGCCCCTTGGAGACGCACCCGAAGCCCCGCCCTTCCACCCCGGTTGCGAAAGGCGCGCACGGCGCCGTCCTGCGTGGTCATGAAGACGTCGGGGCGGCCGTCCCCGTCCGGGTCGGCCACGGCGACGGCGCGGCCCTCGCCCTCGACTCGCACGCCCGAGGCCTTGGGATCCAAGGGTTGGAAGCCACCGGAGCCATCCCCGATGAGCACCAGTCCGAGGCCGCCGTCATCGCGGGTCTGGCCATAGTTCTGGTGAAAGTCGTTCTGGGCGATGAACACGTCCTCTCGCCCGTCCCCATTGAAGTCCGCGACGGCGATGCCCCACGACACGGTCCATGTCGCGGGCAAGGGCAGCGGACGCACTTCCCAATGCTGGGGTCGGTTGAGCAGGAGGACCGGATCGGCCCAACGCACGACCACGCGCCGCATCCTCGGCGCATGGGGCCCGAGAACGGCGGCCATGTCGGCCTCGGCGAAGGCCCGGTGCGACTTGAACCGTTCCCGGAGCTCGGGCACGGCGGCGGACAGCGTCCCGAGGCCTTGCGTGGGCCACCATGCGGCCAAGCCCGCGTCGTCCGACACACCGGGCTTGCGATAGGCCATGAAGACATCCTCGGAGCCGTCGCCATCGACGTCGCCATGGTAGGCCGCGATGGGCCACCCGAAGACCTCCTGGTAGGTGTTCCGCCCGCGATTGCCGAGGATGAGATCCATCGTGCCGTCGCCATCCATGTCCCCGGCCGTGACCGAGGTCCACCAGCCCGTCATGGCGTCGTTGGGCAGCGTCTTGCCTTGATGAACAAAGGGCCGCACCCACGGCTCCATGCGCGTGCCCTCCCTCCGGAAGACGCGGGGCTCGGCCCCTTCCGCCGCGACCGCCAGCTCCACGTGGCCGTCGCCGTCGAGGTCGGAGAACACGGCGCCCGTCACCAACCCGGCGTTCGTCAGCACCTGCCGGACCACGAACGCCCCGTTTGTCGGCGTCACCCACGCGGACGAAGGCATGCGCGGCCACCTTCCCGGGATGCAACGCGCGCCCACGAAGACGTCGGCCACCCCGTCGCCGTCGGCGTCGCCAATGGCCAGGGTGCCCGTGGCGTTGGCGCCGGAGGACAAGGTGGCCGCCGAACCAGGCCACGTGCGGAGCGAAGGCCCATTGGGGGTCCCCTCGTGATAGGACGACTCGGCGACCAGCAGGCCGCCGTGCCATGGGAGAACGACGGGCTGCCATCGCGTCGAGGGCACGTTGGTCACCACCTCGAACCCAAAGTCTGGCCTGGATCGTGCCACGCGCATGCCGCCACCCGCGGCGGCCGCCAGGACCAATTCCTCCCGCCCGTCCCCATCGATGTCCGCCCACGCCAGCCCCGAGCCCTCGGCCGCGATGCGACGCGGCATCAAGGGTTGTCGAATCAGCTCGTCGAACGGCTCGCCGGGCATCTGGGGTGGCATCGCGGACGACACGTCCTCGAACAACGGCAGGGGCTTTGCCGGCCTGTCCTGCGGCGGCGATGACACCGAGGCGGCGTGCGCCAGCTCGCAGAGCTGGTTGGATGCCGTCGTGGAGGCAACCGAGCGACGTCCGTCGGGCCAACGCACCGTGACCGTCCATGGACCGGCACCGGGCGCGGCGAAGGTCCGCAGGGGGGCATCCCCGCCCAGGTAACGCCCGCCCGCCGACATCTCTTGTGAAGGCGGTGCAACGCCGGGGGGAGCGTCGGCCGACGTCACCGTGATCCGCGCGCCGATGCCGTGCCGGTTGGATTCCGGCCCGGACAGCCGCACGGCGATCCGGGGCGCGGCGGCGTCGTTGCGGAACAGCGACGGCGCGGCGTTGAGATGGTTCACGACCACGTCGAGGTCGCCGTCGCCATCGAGGTCGGCGAGGCAGAGGCCGTGGGAGACGAGGCCGACGTCGAAGCCCCACTCCTTGGCGTGCTCCACGAAGCGCCCGTGGTCGTTGCGGAAGGCCACCAGCGGGGGCTCCAGCCGCGGGTACTGCCTGCGTGCGGCGAACAGCTCGGCGTCGCTCATGCGTCGTTGCTGCCGCTGGCGCCTGAGGGCCGCCGCGACATCCAAGTCACGCGCGGCCCGCCATTGGCCCGTGGTGACCAACACGTCGTCCCACCCGTCCAGGTCCACGTCGAGGAAGGCCGGGCACCAGGACCATTCGCTCGCCTGAAGGCCGGCGAAGGCGGCCGCCTCGACGAACGTGCCGTCGCCCCGGCCCAGTTGCAGCGTGTTGGCCTCGTGCTGCGTGGTGGCCATGGGGTCCGAGCGCTCGGACTCGGCCGCCGGGGCATCTTCGAGCTGCGTGAGGCGCTGGACGTGCGACCGCGACAACATGTCGAGCACGAGCAGGTCCGCGTGGCCGTCGCGGTTCACGTCGGCTGCGTCCACACCCATCGAGAAGCGGCTGGTGTGCCGCAGGGCTCCCGGGGGCGCGGCCCGCAGGCGCACCTGGCCCGGCCGACTCTCGTTCAGCCAGAGCCGGTCGGGGCTTTGGAAGTCATTGCAGACGTAGAGGTCTGGTCGCCCGTCCCCGTCCAGGTCATGGAAGATCGCGGACAAGCCCCAGTCCAACGGCGGGCCGTCCAGCGGCGAGCCGTCGGCCTGGACAAACGCGCCCGACGTCCACGGGACCTCCGCCCAATTCGTGCCCCCCAGGTTTCGCAGGAGCACGTCCGGTTCCCCCAGTTCCTCCACCCCGCCGCGGGCGTTCACCACGAAGCGTTGGGCGAGGTCGGGCTCGGTGGTCGGGCGTCCGTCCACCGAGTCCACCACGGTCTTGCCGCCCACGACCTTGAAGGTTGCCCGCGCGTTGGGCATGTCCATCAAGGCGCGGGCCCGGTAGTTCACGAGGTACAGGTCCAGCCACCCGTCGCCATCGATGTCGGCGACCGCCACCGAGTGCCCGCCCCGCCCCGCGTTGAACGAGGCCCACGGCGAGAAGTTGCCCTTGGCGTCGTTGCGCAGGAGATGCGTCCCCTGCCCGTGCGAGCTCACCACCAACTCCGGCGCGCCATCGCCCGTGAAATCGGCGAGGACGCAGCCCGTGGCGTCGAGCGTCGCCAGCGCGGGAACGCCCGAGAGGAACGACTGCGTGCGGTCCTCGAATTGCAGGGCGCCCAGGTTCCTGAAAAGACGGATGCCTCCCCCGAGGGCCGTGAGGAACACGTCCAGGCGGCCGTCGCCGTCGATGTCGCCCGCCGTGACCCCGCCACCATCAAGGAGCAGTTGGTTGGTCAGGTGTCGGGATTCCGGGACGAAGTTGGTGAAGGCAAGGCCGGTTTGGCCGGCGACGAGACGGGTGAAGCCGGGGCGCGAGTTCGTGGCGGGCACGGCGAGGGCCGACCAACGGACCCCTTGTGCACGACCGACGTCGGCCGCCAGCAGCCACGCCATCCACGGGAGCCACGCCACCCACCACCTCCATGCGCAGGGCGAGGAGCGAGCGAGGCGCGGGCCTGAGCGAGGCCCGTAACGAGCGAACGACGAAGTCCCTGCGGAAGAAGATCCAGCCAGCACGACCGACCCAGTCGAATCGTCCCGGCCACGTTGAGTGAGGTCCGCGTTCATGGGGCGGGAGCCTTCACCTCCACGGACCGCGCCCCGGCGGCGACCTCCGTGCGACTCACGCGTCCGCCAGGCCACCGGACCTCGACTTGCCCGGCTCCCCCGCCCGTTGAAATGACCAGCGTGGGCGACGGACTGCTCCACCAACCGCCGCCCATGCGCACGCATTGCCAAGGGCCCGGCTTGCCGCCCGCGTGCCACCGGATGACGGCACCCAAGCCGAACGGGTTGGAACCGCCACCCGCCAACGACACGCGCAAGCCCGGCGTCCCCCGCACGTTGCGGAACAACCGCAACGCCGCCCCGTTCTGGGCTGCTGCCACGTCGATCCGGCCGTCCGCATCCCAGTCGGCCGTCGCCACGCCGCGACCCTCGCCATGGAGGGCCACGCCCGAGGCCGCGGGCGACAGCGCGCGGAAGCCCCCCTTGCCATCGCCCCGAAGCACAACACCACATCCGCCGTCCTGGCGTCCCTCCTCGGGATGCACCGCGAAGACGTTTTGGGTGAGCACCACGTCCAGGTGGCCGTCGCCGTCGAGGTCAGCGACCGCCACGCCGAAGACGGGTGACGACTGGGCCTCCACGGGCAACGGCCGTGCCTCGAAGCGTCCACCGCGGTTCAGCAACACCAACGACTCGGAGCAACGGGCCACCCAAGGGGCCTGAGTCCGTGCCGGGGGAGCCAGCAGGTCGGCCACCTTGGCGGCCCCGAACCGGGCATGGCTGGGGAACCGCTCACGCATCCCAGGCCAAGCCGCCGCCAGCGAATCCAGCCGCCGCACCGGCCGCTCCTCGCCGTCCTCGCCCACGTACGATTCCAGCGGCAGCGGCGGGCCACCTTCCACGACGTGGACGAGGTGGAGGCGTCGCGGACGCGCCGGGGTGGCCGACGTCGGAAAATGGTTCAACCCCGCATTGCCCACGACGAGGTCGAGGAGCCCGTCCCCGTCCAAGTCCCCGGCCGCCACGCCGCCCCACCAACCGGTTCGCTCCTCGAGTCCCCATTCGCGCGTGCGCTCCACCCAGCGCCCCTCGTGCAGGGAGAGGATTCGGACCGGCCCCCATTCCGTTGCCAGCACCAACTCGCTGCGGCCGTCGTTGTCGAGGTCCGCCCACGTCGCGTCCTGGACCGGCGACGACGAGGGGATGCGCTGGACGGGAGTGAAGCGACCACCCGCCGCACGCACGACCAACGAGTCGGTCGCGGCCGGGTATCCAGCAGGCACGGCGCGTCCCCCGATGAAGACCTCGAGCCCGGGCTCGCCGTCGGCGTCGGCGATCGCCAACGGCCCGGTCGTCACCCCTTGGCCGACCAAGGCCTCCCCGGAGACGCGCCGGGACAAGTCCATCACCCTGAGGCAACCGCCGTTCGTGGACCCGTCCTCGTAGTTGGACGAGCCCGCAAGGATGACGGGCGGGAACCAGAGCATGGCCGTCAGGTCGCGCCCCACGGGTTTCTGGAGCGGTGGTTCCATCCAACGTTGGAACCCGCCCTTCCCGTCCCCGAGGAACACCCCCGGCAATCCCCCGGCACCCGAGCCCACGAGCAGGTCGTCGTGGCCGTCGCCATTGACGTCCGCCCAGGTCACGCCAGGCCCGTCCTGGGAGCCATTTCGGGACAGCAGGGGCTGGCGCGCCGCGTCGTCGAACGGTCCCTCGTGATGCCGGAAGGCCACGCGATCCGAGACATCCTCGAACCAGGGCGGGACGGGATCCGCCCCGCCGGTGGCCGGGGTGGCATCGGCCTCGCGCAGGAGGATCACCTGCCCCGGGACGGCCTGTCGGGCGCGGGTGACCTTGCCCGAGCGCCACGTCACCTCGACGTCGAGCGCGGCGGCCTTGCCTGAGGCGAAGACGCGGAGGGGCTCGTCCGAGGACAGGTAACGGCCGCCCGCGATCACTTCCTGCCATTGAACGTCCACCGGGCCGCCGCGGACGCGGACCTGGGCCCCCACGCCGAAGGTGTTGGGCGGAAGGCCTGCGAGGCGGACGGCCAGTCGGGGCTCGGTGGCGTCGTTGCGAAACAACGTGGGCGACGCGTTCAGGTTGTTCACCACGAGGTCCAGGTCGCCGTCGCCGTCGAGGTCGGCCGCCGCCATGCCATGTCCCACCTGGGGCACGTCAAAGCCCCACGTGCGCGAGGCGTCCTCGAAGCGGAGGCCGCCAAGGTTGCGGAACGCGGCATGGGGCGTGTTGAGGCGTGGGAAGGCCTTGCGAAGGCCCAGTTGCTCCGCCGCGGACATGCGACGCGACGCCTTGGCCTTCTCGGCCTCGTCGCTCACGTCGATGTCCATCATGTCGAGCTCGTGGCCATTCGAGACGAGCAGGTCCTCCCAACCGTCCAGGTCCACGTCGAGGAAGAGGGGCGTCCAAGACCATTCACTGGCGGCGACGCCCGCCATGCGGCCCACCTCGACGAACAGGCCGCCGCCCAGGCCTCGCTGGAGGGTGTTCCGCGAGAACTGGGGCCGGTCCTCGAAGACGCCCGGCTGCGACATGCTGGGCGGCAGGCCCGCCACCTGCACGTTTCGGCGCCGGTGATCGCGGCTCAGCATGTCCGCGACGAAGAAGTCCATGATGCCGTCGCGATCCACGTCCGCCGCGTCCACGCCCATCGAGAACGCGCTCGTGTTGCGCAGGGCGAGCGTGGAGGCGGCCTGGAGACGCAGCGGCGAGCCCGCCCGCGTGCGGTTGATCCAAAACCGGTCCGGCGACTGGAAGTCATTGCAGACGTAAAGGTCGGGCAACCCGTCGCCCGTCAGGTCGCGGATGACGACGCTCAGGCCCCAGTCCAGCAACGGCCCCGGCAATGGCGACCCGTCCTCGTCCACGAACACGCCGTCGCCCCATCCCACCGGCGCGAGTCGTCCCTTGCCATCGTTGAGAAGCAGGACGTCGGCCTCGCCGTTCTCCACCACCCCGGCCGGCCCCATGGAGAAGCGCCCGGCCAGGTCGTCGTCGGTCGTCGGTCGCCCGTTGTAATGCGTGACGCGCGGGCCATTGCCGTCGTCCTTCACCGTGAATCGCCCGCCCGGCTCGTCGCGCAGGGTCGCGACCCGGTAGTTGGCCACGTACACGTCGAGGTCCCCGTCGCCGTCGAGGTCACCCGCCGCAAGGCTCATCCCGGCACGCCGGGCGTTGATCTCTTGGCCCCGGGCGAAGCGGCCCTTGCCATCGTTGAACCACGTCCAGGTGCCGCGCCCAATGCTGTTCGACACGAGGTCGAGGTCCCCGTCGCCGTCGAGGTCGGCCAGGAGCACGCCCGTGACGTCGCTGCCATCCCACGCCACGCCCGACGAGGCGGTCCAGTCCTCGAATCGCCAGGAGCCGAGGTTGCGATACACCCGCCCCGCCCCGTCGAGGCCGGCCAGGACGACATCCGGCCGCCCGTCGCCATCCACGTCGCCCAGGGCCACGCCGCCGCCGTTGAGCGGGATTTGGTTGGTGAGATGCCGTGCCGACGCGATGGCGTTGGTGAACCGGATGCCGGCCGCCGGGGCGTCCATGATGGAAAAGCCCGCCGCCGCCGACCGGCCCGCGACCGCGCAGGCGACCAGCCAAAGCCATGCTAAGCGGGCCACGACGTTGGACACGCCATGAGTTCGGGGTCCCAGGCACCAAGATTCAAGCCCGGCTTCATGCGGGGCGGGACGGCCCGCATGGCCTAGGTGGCACGTTGGGCATGTGGTGGTAGCCTGCGCGCATGGCGTTTCTTTCATTTCGGGCGTGGGTGGATCACCTGGAGGCGGCCGGCGAGCTGGTTCGCGTGCGCCAACCGGTGGCGACGGAGCTGGAAATCACGGCCTGGGCCGACCGGGAAATGAAGTCGCCCGGGGGCGGCAAGGCGTTGCTGTTCGAGCATCCCACGGTGAACGGCGTGCGCAGCCCGTTCCCGGTGGCCGTCAACACGCTGGGGTCGTGGCGACGCATGGCTCTGTCGCTGCGCGCGGACTCGGTGGAGGCCGTGGCGGCGGAGCTGGGCGCGTTGCTGCACGCGAAGCCGCCCACGGGGATCCGGGAGGCCTTGGCGTTGCTGGGCAAGGCCATGGAGCTGCGCCATGCCCGGCCCGTGACCGTGCGAAGCGGCCCGTGCAAGGACGTCATTCATCGCTTCGACGCCCCGGCCACCCGGGCCGAGCCGTGGCCGCAGGCCCCGGACATCCTCGCGGGCGAGACCGGCCCGGCGGCGCCCCCGACCCTCCTGGACCTCCCCATCCTGAAGTGCTGGCCCTCGGACGGCGGACGCTTCGTCACGTTGCCCTGCGTGGTCACGAGGGACCCGGACACCGGGGATCGCAACGTGGGCATGTACAGGGTCCAGGTGTACGACGACCGGACGACCGGCCTGCATTGGCAGTTGCAGAAGGTCGCGGCGCGACACGGGCGGCGGTACTACGAGACGGGCACGCGCATGCCCGTGGCCATCTTCCTCGGCGGGGACCCCATGTACCCGTTCGCCGCCACGGCCCCGTTGCCGGACGGCATCGATGAGTTCCTGCTGGCGGGCTACCTGCGGAAGCGTTCGGTCGAGCTGGTCCGATGCGAGACCAACGACCTCGAGGTGCCGGCCGACGCGGACATCGTGATCGAGGGGTACGTGGACCCGAAGGAGCCGTTGCGAATGGAAGGGCCCTTCGGCGACCACACCGGCTTCTACACCCTGCCCGAGCCGTACCCGGTGTTCCACGTGACCGCGATCACGCACCGGCGCGATGCGGTGTACCCGGCCACGATCGTGGGCGTTCCACCGATGGAGGACTTCTACATCGGCGGCGCGTCGGTGAAGCTGTTCCTGCCGGTGTTCCGCATGAACTTCCCGGAGATCGTGGACATGTCGCTGCCCGCCGAGGGCGTCTTTCACAACCTCGTCGTGGTCAGCATCCGGAAGACCTACCCGATGCAGGCCTACAAGGTGATGCACGGCTTGTGGGGCATGGGGCAGATGATGTTCACCAAGTACATCATCGTGGTGGACGAGGACGTGGACGTGCACGACACGCGCGAGGTCCTGTTCCGCTGGCTCTCGAACACGGACCCGCAGCGGGACGGCCTCATGACCCGGGGCCCGGCCGACGTCCTGGATCACACGACGCCGGACGTGGGGGTAGGGTCGAAGATGGGGTTCGACGCAACCCGCAAGCTGCCCGGCGAGGGCTTCAAGCGGCGCTGGCCGCCGTTGATTCGCATGGACGAAGCCGTCACGAGCCGCGTGGATGCGCTGCGGGGAGGCACCAGCCGGGCCTGACCCTCGGCGGGCGACGCGACGACCGACGCGCGGCCGTCCCCCAGCCACGCGAATCCAAATGCCGTCTCGACACACGACACGTCCGCCGCCGAAATCACCCCGCATGGCCCGCCCAATCTCACGGCGACCGCGCCGGCTGCGGCGCACCCAGTCCATCCGGGACATGGTGGAGGAAGTCCGCCTGCATCCCTCGGACCTCATCGCCCCCTTGTTCGTCCAGGATGGGGACGGCCCGCCGCACCCCGTCGAGTCGATGCCCGGCGTGGCGCGCCTCGGGTTGGACGACCTCGTGGAGGAAGCGCGCGCGCTGGCCCGCCTGGGGATCCGCGGCATCGCCTTGTTTCCGGTCACGCCCGCCCGGCTGAAGGACCCCTCCGGCTCCGAGGCCCTGAACCCCGACGCCCTCGTCCTTCGGGCCGTCCGTCGGCTCCGCGCCGAGGTGCCCTCCCTCGTCCTCTTCACCGACATCGCCCTCGACCCCTACACCACCCACGGCCACGACGGGGTCCTCGACGCATCCGGCACCGACGTGGACAACGATGCCACCGTCGAGGTCCTCGCGCGCATGGCGGTGCTGCATGCAAGGGCCGGCGTCGATTTCGTGGCCCCGAGCGACATGATGGACGGGCGCGTCGGGGCCATTCGCGAGGCGTTGGACGACGCGGGCCATTCCCACGCCGGCATCCTTGCGTACAGCGCCAAGTTTGCCTCGGCCTTCTATGGTCCCTTTCGCGATGCCGTGGGCAGCGCGCAGGCGGCCGGCACGCGCGCGTTGGACAAGCGCACCTACCAACTCAACCCCGCCAATCGTCGCGAGGCCCTCGCCGACGCGCTCCTCGACGAGGCCGAGGGGGCCGACGCCCTCATGGTGAAGCCCGCCGGCCCCTACCTCGACGTCCTCCACGCGCTCCGTTCCCAGACGCGCCAGCCGCTCGCCGCGTACCAAGTCAGCGGCGAGTACGCACAGATCCATGCCGCCGCACGGCTGGGGTGGCTCGCGTTGCGCCCCGCCCGCGACGAGTCCCTCCTCGCCATCAAGCGCGCCGGGGCCGACTGGATCCTGACCTACTTCGCGAAGGAGATGGCGCGCGACCTCGCGGCGGACCCAACGCTCTCGCGCCCCAACATCCCGTTCCAGGAATGATCCCATGGGAAGGGGCATGAGGACGCCGCAGGGTCTTCTGCACGAAGAGGAATGAGCGAATCCCCCGCCCCGGACGCACGGGATCACCCGCCAGGGACGAACCGATTGCCGCACCCGTCTCAACCAGCACAACCACCCCACGGAACCTCCCCAGCCCACGCCACCATGGACTCCCTGCACGCACCCTGGCGCATTGACTACATCCTCGCGCCCAAGTCCCCGGCCAACCCCGGCTGCGCCTCCTTGTTCTCGACCATCGCCGCCTCCGACGACGACGTCGCCCACCACGTCGTGGCGAGGGGCCGCACCTGCTACGCCCTGTTGAACACCTACCCCTACAACGGTGGCCACCTCATGGTGGTCCCGTACCGCCCGGTGCCGGGGCTCGAGGGATTGTCGGACGAGGAACTCCTGGAGTTGCTGCGGATGGTCCGGGATTGCCAGGCGGCCCTTCGCGAGGTCATGCGCCCGCACGGGTTCAACGTCGGGATCAACCTCGGGGCCGTCGCCGGCGCGGGCATCGTCGAGCACCTCCACATCCACGTGGTGCCCCGATGGAACGGCGACGCCAACTTCATGCCCGTCATCGCCCAAACCTCCGTGGTGCCGGAGGCCCTTCGCGAAACCGCCGCCAAGCTTCGCAGCGCCCTCGCGAGGCTGCGTGCCGGGTAGCGGGGATGACCATTTCCTCGTGTCGTGTCTCCCAAATGGCTGGTGTTTCGCCGCGAGGGATTTTCGCCATTTGTGAGACACGACACGAGGCTTGCTCCCTAGCCCATGGCCTCGTGCATTCTCTCTCTCATCGCATGCGCATGATGCTTCCAACCGGGTCCAAGATGGCCGCCGCCTTCCTCGCGGCGTCCTTGGCCTTGGCGGAACCCCCGCGCTTCTCCCGCGACATCCTCCCCATCCTGTCCAACCACTGCCTTCCCTGCCACGGGCCCGACGCGGCGCATCGCAAGGGCGGCCTGCGGCTGGACACCGCCGAGGGCGCCCGTGCCGGCGGCAAGTCCGGCCGTCCGGCCGTCGTCCCGCGCGACCCCGACCGCAGCGCCCTCATCCAACGGATTTCCACCCAGGACGCCGACGACCTCATGCCGCCGCCGTCGGCCCACAAGCCCCTCGACGCCACGCAGCGCCGCCTCCTGGTTGACTGGGTCCGGGACGGTGCACCCTGGGGGCGCCATTGGGCCTACGAGCCCGTCGTCCGGCCCGCGCCCCCCCGCGGCGCCGCCGCCGTTCGCAATCCCATCGATGCCTTCGTCCACGACCGGCTCGCCCGGGAAAACATGACGCCCTCCAAGGAGGCCGAACGCGCGACGCTTCTACGCCGGGTCACCTTGGACCTCACCGGCATCCCGCCCTCGCCGGACGTCGTCGCGGCCTTCGTCGCCGACGCCGCCCCGGACGCCTACGAACGCGCCGTCGATCGCCTCCTCGCCTCCCCGCGCCACGGCGAGCGCATGTCGTGGGAATGGCTGGAGGCGGCGCGGTACGCGGATTCCAACGGGTATCAAGGCGATGGGGAACGCACCGCATGGCCCTGGCGCGACTGGGTCGTCGCGGCGTTCAACCAGAACCTCCCGTTCGATCAATTCACCCTCTGGCAGCTCGCCGGCGACCTCCTCCCGTCCCCCTCGCGCGACCAGCGCCTCGCCACCGCCTTCGTGCGCCACCACCCCATCAACGGCGAGGGCGGGCGCATCGCGGAGGAAAACCGCATCGACTACCTCTTCGACCAGGTCGAGACCCTCGGCACCGCATGGCTCGGCCAGACGTTCAACTGCACCCGCTGCCACGACCACAAGTTCGACCCGGTCACGCAGTCGGACTACTTCCGGCTCCTCGCCCTCTTCAACCGCACGGCCGTGGATGGCGGCGGCGGCAACCCCCAGACGCCCCCCGTCCTCGAGGTCATCGACGAGCCCCGCCAGCGCGCCTTGGATGCCGCCGCCGGGACGCTTCGCGCGGCCGTCGCCGCCGTGGTGGCGGCGGAGTCCAGCCTGTTCCCGCGTCCCGAGGGCGCGCCCCTCGACGGGTCGCCCGCCTTCAAGGACCTGCCCAAGGAGGTGGCCGAGGCCCTCAAGGTCGAGCCGGCCCGGCGCACGGCCGCGCACGCGGGGAAGATCCACGCCCACTTCGAGAAGATCGCGCCCGCCTACGCCGCCACGCTCCCGCCCTTCCAGGCCGCCTACGACCGCCAGCGATCCCTCCAGCAATCCATCCCCAGGGTCATGGTCATGGAGGACGTGCCCTCCCCGCGCGACACCTTCATCCTGGCCCGCGGCCTCTACAACAAGCCCGGCATCAAGACCGGCCCCGGCCTGCCCTCCGGCATCTCCCCCACGCCCGAAGTCCCGGCGTCCAACCGGCTCGACCTCGCCCGCTGGCTCCTCCGCCCGGACCACCCGCTCACCGCCCGCGTCATCGCCAACCGGCAATGGCAGCTCTTCCTCGGGACGGGCCTCGTCAAGACCTCGGAGGACCTCGGCCTCCAAGGCGAACGCCCCTCGCACCCCGAGCTCCTCGACTGGCTCGCCGCAGAGCTCGTGGGGTCGGGCTGGGACATCAAGGCCCTGCAACGCCTCATCGTCACCAGCGCCACCTACCGGCAATCGTCCCAAGCCACGCCCGAGGCCTTCCGCGCCGACCCCGAGAACCGGCTCCTCGGCCGCGGTCCCCGCCGCCGCATGCCGTCCTGGATGCTGCGCGACGTCGCGCTTTCCGCCTCGGGCCTGCTCGTCGAGCAAGTCGGCGGCCCGCCGGTCAAGCCCTACCAACCCGAAGGCGTCTGGGAGGAGGCCACGTTTGGAGGCAAGCGGTACCAACGCGACTCCGGGGCCTCGCTCTACCGCCGCAGCCTCTACGTCTTCTGGCGGCGCATCGTCGGGCCCACCCTCTTCTTCGACGTCGCCTCCCGCCAGGTCTGCACCGTCCGCACGCCCCGCACCAACACCCCCCTGCAAGCCCTCCTGCTCCTCAACGACGCGTCCTTCGTCGAGGCCGCGCGCGTGCTCGCGTCCTCCCTCTGCACCGCCTCCCCCGACCCCGCCGCCCGGATCGACCAACTCTACCTCCGCGTCCTTTCGCGAAGGCCCAGCCCCGAGGAGGCCCGCATCCTCCGTGATGCCGCCTCCCGGCACGCCTCCACCTTCGCCTCCCACCCCGCCGCCGCCGACAAGGTGCTCAAGGCCGGCGACACCCCCGCGCCGTCCAACGTCCCGCCGCACGAGCTCGCCGCCTGGACCCTCGTGGCCTCCACCGTGCTCAACCTCGACGAAGCCCTGTCCACCGAATGAACCCCTTCGACAGCCTCTCCCGACGGACCTTCCTCGGTCGCGGCGCAACGGGCCTTGGATGGGCGGCGCTCGCGCACCTCCTGTCCCGGGACGCCCGCGCCGCCGCGCCCGGCATCCCGGGCGGATCCTTCCATCACAAGCCCAAGGCCAAGCGCATCGTCTATCTCTTCCAGAACGGCGCCCCCACCCACGTCGATCTCTTCGACTACAAGCCCCGGCTCGTCCGCGAGCATGGCAAGCCCCTCCCCGACTCGTACGTCGCCGGCAAGCGGTTCAGCACCATGACCGGCAAGGCAGACGGCAAGCTCCTGCTCGCCCCCGTCGAACCCTTCCGGCAACACGGCCAGTCCGGCGCATGGGTCTCCGCCTTGCTGCCCCACATCGCCTCCATCTCCGACCGCCTGTGCTTCCTCAAGGGGATGCACACCGACGCCGTCAACCACGCCCCGGCGATCTCCCTGATGCTCTCCGGCTCCCAGCTCCCCGGCCGCCCCACCCTCGGCGCATGGCTCGGCTACGGCCTCGGGTCCGAGTCCGACAACCTCCCCGCCTTCGTCGTCATGACGTCGGTCACCCGCAACACCACCTGCGGCCAGATCTTCTACGACTTCTACTGGGGCTCCGGCTTCCTGCCGTCGCGGCACCAGGGCGTGAAGTTTCGCGGGTCCGCCGAGCCCGTGTTGTACCTGGGCAACCCGGACGGCATCGAGCGCGACACCCGCCGGGCCATGCTGGACGACCTGGCCGCTCTCAACCGGCGGCACCACGAGGAATGGGGCGACCCCGAGATCTCCACGCGCATCGCCCAGTACGAGATGGCCTTCCAGATGCAGGCCTCCGTGCCCGAGCTCTCGGACATCTCGCGCGAGCCCGAGTCCGTGCTGCGCGAGTACGGCCCGGACGTCCGCACGCCGGGGACCTTCGCCTACAATTGCCTCATGGCCCGCCGGCTCCTCGAGCGCGGCGTCCGCTGCGTGCAGCTCATGCACGCCGGCTGGGACCAGCACAACTCCCTCACCACCGAGTTGTACCACCAGTGCCGCGACACCGACCAACCCTCCGCCGCGCTCGTCCTCGACCTCGAGCGCCGCGGCCTGTTGGACGACACCGTCGTGGTCTGGGGCGGCGAGTTCGGCCGGACCCCGTTCATCCAGGGCAGCCTCGACGACCGCGCGCGCTGGGGCCGCGACCACCATCCCTACGCCTACACCACCTGGCTCGCCGGCGGCGGCGTCCGCCCCGGCATGTCCCACGGCGAGACCGACGACCTCGGCATGAACGTCGTCGGCGACGGCGTCCATGTGCACGACCTCCAGGCCACGCTCCTCCACCTGCTGGGCCTCGATCACGAGCGCCTCACCTATCGCTTCCAAGGACGCGACTTCCGGCTCACGGACGTCCACGGAACCCTCGTGAAGCCCATCCTTTCCTAGGCCCTGCAAAGAACCTTCCCATGCCTGAATCCACCAAGAGCCCCCAGCACGGCGAGCCCAAGCGATCCCTCTGGCTCGCCAAGGACCGGCGCTCCGTCGTCGTCCTGGACCAAACACGGCTGCCGCACCGCGTGGCGACGGTCACCCTGCGCACGCTCCAGGACGCCGCGCGCGCGATCTCGGACATGATCGTCCGGGGCGCTCCCCTGATTGGCGTGACGGCCGCCTACGGCATGGCGTTGGCCATGGCGGAGGATGCGTCGGATGCCTCCTTGGGCCGCGCGTACGACGTGCTCATCGCGACGCGTCCCACCGCCGTGAACCTGCGCTGGGCCCTCGACTTGATGCGCGCGCACCTCGCGCCGTTGCCGTCGGCCGGACGCCGGGATGCCGCCTTCCTCATGGCGGCCGAGGTGGCCGAGGAGGATGTGGCTTGCAACCACGCCCTCGGACTTCACGGGCTCAATGTCCTCCAGCGCATCGCTCGCCGACGCAAGGGCGAGCCCTTGCGCGTCCTCACGCATTGCAACGCCGGTCGCCTCGCAACCGTCGCCTGGGGCACGGCCACGGCGCCCATGTACCTCGCCCACGACCACGGCATCCCCATCCATGTCCTCGTGAGCGAGACCCGCCCGCGAAACCAAGGCGCCTCCCTCACCGCTTGGGAACTCCTCGACCACGGCATCCCCCACACGGTCGTCGCCGACAACTCCGCCGGGCACCTCCTCCAGCGCGGCCTCGTGGACGTCGTCATCGTCGGGGCCGACCGGGTCACCCGTCGGGGCGACGTCGCGAACAAGGTGGGCACCTACCTCAAGGCCCTAGCCGCCCGGGCGCACGGGGTCCCGTTCCACGTCGCGTTGCCCACCTCCACGATCGACTGGACCCTCGAGGACGGCGTCCGCGGCATCCCCATCGAGCAACGCTCCCAACGCGAGGTCACCCACGTGGCGGGGACGGACGCCCGGGGGCGTGTCGTCGAGGTCCGCCTGACGCCCGAGGGCTCGCCCGCGCGCAACGACGCCTTCGACGTCACGCCCTTCGGGCTCGTCACCGGCTTCATCACCGAGCGCGGGCTGTGCCCCGCAACCCGGGAGGGGCTCCGGCGGCTGCAACCCCGGGGAGGCTCGGCAGGCTTGGCTCGCGCCGCCCGACCCCGGAAGCTCCCGGCCACGAAGTGAGGACGCTCCACCTGCATTTGCTGCGCGAGACGTTGGCCACGCTCCTGGTCACCGTGGCGGTGTTCACGTTCGTGCTTCTCCTGGGGAACATCCTCAAGGACGTCCTCGACCTCCTGGCCAGCGGTCGTGCCTCCCTCGCGTTGGTCGCGCGCTCCATCCTGCTCCTCATCCCCTTCGCCCTGGCCTTCGCGCTGCCCATCGGGATGCTCACCGCCGCCTTGCTCGTGTTCGGGAGGCTCAGCGCCGACGGCGAGGTGACCGCCCTGCGGGCCGGGGGCATCAGCCTCGTCGCGTCCGTCGCGCCCGTCGTCGGGCTCAGCATCCTGTTGTCCGGCCTGTGCGCGTGGTTCAACTGCCAGGTCGCCCCCGCCAGCCGCGTCGCCTTCAAGCAGGTCCAGCACGACATCCTGCGCGCCAAGGGCTTCTCCTCCCTCATCGCCGGCCGCTACTTGGACTTCGGCTCCCTCACCCTCTACGCCCGCGCCGCGTCGGGAACCAACCTGACCGACATCCTTGTGTATCAGGTGAGCGAGGGCCGTCGCTCCCTCGACCTCTGGGCCCCCGAGGGGGCGTTCTCCCTCGACACCAACGGATGGCCCGACGCCCTCGTGCTGCGCAACGCCCAGGGCATCGTCTCCCTCAACACCCTCCAGGTCCCCGGCTTCCTCTCCGAATGGACCACCAACCTCTCCAGCCTGCGCCCCGATGCCCTCGTCAAGCCCAAGCCCTCCGAGATGACCTACCGGCAGCTCCGCGAGGAACTCGCGCGCCGACGCGACTCCGGCGACGCGCTCTCGCCCATCCGCGTCCAAATCCATCGCCAGCTCTCCTTCTCCTTTGCGTGCATCGGCTTCACCCTTGTGGGCATCCCGCTTGGGCTCCGCGCGCACCGACGCGAGACCAACGTCGGCGTCGCGCTCGCGCTCCTGCTCCTGACGGCCTACTACGCCTTCATCATCCTCGGCCAATCCCTCGAGACCCGCGCGGACCTGCATCCGCACCTGATCCTGTGGATTCCCAATTTCCTGTTCCAAGCCGTGGGCGCGTGGCTCCTGGTTCGCGCCGACGGCCCGCCCCGGTAAGCCAGACCGAGGCCGGCGGCCGGGCATGCGACCGCCCCACCTTTCCCGTCGGATCCCCCGGGCACCGCAACGCCCGGCAGGCTGCCTTTGCGAATCCATTCTTGACCCTGGCCTTGGCAACAATGCATCCAATGGCTTCGTGGTGTCTCGGTGGACGCATGCGTGCTTGGTGGGGTGGCTGACGGCCAGCATTGGCCTTCATCTCGCCATCCTCCAGACCGTGGCGTGGTCCCTCATGTTCGCGGGGTTCATTCGCTCCGGCGACGCCGTCCAGGTCGCGGTGGGCAAGACCTTCGACGGCCAACATCCGTGCCGCCTGTGCGCGTGGGTTCGCTCCAAGGCGGCCGATTCCACCAACGATGCGGCTCCCTCCCACGCACAGCCCAACCTGCCCAAGCTGGAACTCGCGGGCCCGTCCGACGCCATCACTTGGACGCCGCCCTTGCTGACCCCGGCTCGGGCCGCCTCCGTCCTCGCGTTCGCTCCGTCCCGGTCCCTCGCGCCACCGGTCCCGCCGCCTCGCGGACCCCGGCCCTGCGTCGGCTAACCCCGCGCAGAACCGACCCCTGCCGCACGACGGGCCAACGGCGCCCAGGAACGTGCGGCCGATCCTTCCTCGCCGAATCGCACTCGCGGGGAGGGTATCCGTGGCCTGCCGGGTCGCCCATGCCCGGGTATCAGGCCGCCTTCATCCTCACGGCCCGCCGTCGATATGCGGCAGGTGCCTTGTCATGGGCATCCAACGCCCATCCCTGCGCGATGCGTGTGCATCGCGACCCGGGAGGGCATCCATCCTGTTTGATCGGTTCGTATCATGAAGACTTCACACATCCATGCGCTCGCCCTGTCGGCGGCGCTCGCGGTCATCGCCCCGGCGGCGCTGGCTCACATCGGGTACACCGGACGCAACCTTGGCTCCTTCACGGGGCTGGATGCCGCCTCCATCTCCATCACCAACCAGGCCGTCACCGGAAACTTTGGCTGGGCGGACGCCGCCGACGCCACCTTGGGCGACAGCCACAAGGGTCGGGCATTCCGGTTCAGCCTCGCGGGTGATGCGTGGATCTCGCTCACCGTTCAGGCCAACCCGGGGGCCACCGCCACGTCCGTGGGAGGCCTCCTGCCGGGCGCGTCCGTTTACTCCGGCTTGGCCGGCATCGCGCCGTTTGCCCCGACGCAGACGACGCTGGCCCCGAGCGCCGACCACGACGACTCCGAGGCCTCGTTGGCATGGCGGACGGCCTACGCCCAAGCCCAACTGGGGGCCAACCTGGACTGGAACGCCACCGACGGGAGCTGGAACGCCCGGGGCAACTGGCGCATCGGCGGCGATGGCGACCTCCCCGGGGACTTCTCGCAACTCAGTTCCTTCCAGTATCGAGGTTCCGCCACCGACGAAGACCGCGATGGCCTCGTCCAATGGCAAGGGGCGTTGGGGGCCGGCGACTACACCGTCTTCATCGGCGGCGTGGACATGTCCAACAAGACGTCCGTCGATGCCGGCAAGGCGTACGGGATGTCCGTCACGCTGAATGTCCGGCCCGTGCCCGAGCCCTCCACCTGGGCGATGGGAGCCTTGGGTTGCCTGGTGCTGGCGCTGGGCTGGAATCGTCGCCGCAAGTAGCCCCCCGAACACCCAACCCACACGCGGCCCATGCCGGTCCTCGCATCCCCCAAGTCCGTGCACGGGCCGTCCCGGCCCCCTGGCGGCCATCGTCGTCAGGGGGCCTTCACCCTCATCGAGCTGCTGGTCGTCATCGCCATCATCGCCGTGCTCGCCGGCATGCTCCTCCCCGCGCTTTCGCAGGCACGCTCACGCGCCCTCTCCGTCCGTTGCATCTCGCAATTGCGGCAGCTTGGCATCGGGTGCGCGCTGTACTCGGACGAGAACAACGACCGCCTGCCGCAGTCCGCGCATCAAGGCTCGTCGTGGATCGGACGCCTCGCCCGATACGGGCTCACCAACGTCTATCGGTGCCCGTCCGACCCCCACCGGACCCGCCTCACGAGCTACGCCATCAACGACTTCCTCACGCCCTCGCCCTACGGCGAGCGTTGGGCCGACTTCTCGCGCCTCACGTCCATTCCCGCGCCGGCGGAGACCCTCCATCTCGCCGAGGCCGCCCCCGAGTTCGAGGGGTCCGATCACTTTCACTTCGCGGACGCCGCCAGCGGGGGCTTCGGCACCAACTCGTTCTCCGGCCAGGTCGCCGTCGAACGACATCGCGGCTCCGCCAACTACCTCTTTGCAGACGCGCACGCGCAGGGCTTCCCGTGGGCCACCCTGCGTGTCCAGCTCGGACGCGAGGGGTCGCGGCTCGTGCGACCGGACGGACGAAGGGCCGTTGACCCTCCTTGACGGAGCGAAGCATGCTCGTGCGTGGCGATGGTTGCGACGGCCTCGGTTTCCACGAAGGACAATCCCCCATGAATCTGCTGCCCCCTCGAATGCCGATGCCGCTCTGGATGCTGCAAGTGTTGGTTCTCTGGACGCCGATGGCGCTGCTGGCCCAGCACTTGCACCTCAACGTGGGTGCGTCACGTCCCTGGCCGGACACCGGGTTGAGCTTCATCAATGGAACCAGCTTCAGCACCAACTCGGGGTGGTTCCTGCCCATGCCCAAGCAGACCAACGGCCTGCACCAGGGGCTGTACACCGCGAGTTCGCTCACCCTCACGGTGCTGCCAGCGTTGCCCGAGAATGGGGGGCCGTCGTCATGGCGTCCCGCGTTGGGCGCCTTGATCATGGCCGAGATCGTTTCCCTGCAAGGGCCTGCGGGCGGCGAGATCGCCTTCTGGGATTCGGACGGCGTCGCCGAGGCCGATGTCCCGACCTTTCGCATCCCCGTGGGCACCACCAACGGCACGTGGCGCTTCCGGCTCAGCGAGGGCGATGGCTCGCCTCAATCCGACCCCTACGGCCACATCCACGGCCGCCATTTCACCACCACCCAACCGGGCCTTTATACCCTGGGTATCCGGGCCGTGGACGTGAGCACGTCCGGCCCCGGCGGAGGCCCCTTTCACTACCCTTCACCCGAATTGAAGTTCTACCTCCAAGCCGAGGCCACCATCACCTATGTCAACGCCCCGTCCCGTCCGTCCATCCGCCTCGCCATGGAAAAGGGAAAACGATACTCCCTGCTGACCTCCACGGGCGTCGGGCCAGACGGGTGGAGGTTTATATCGGGTCCATTCATGGGAAACGGGACGGTCGTGGACTTGCCGGTCGCCTACCCCACCGACCCCGCCCGCTTCTACATTGTGCTGGTCGAATAGTCCGAGGCTTCCCAGGGCGGGTTGCGAGCCGACGGGAACCTTGACCATTCCAGCCCCCGCTGTTAGGCCGGGTCGCGTGAGCGCGCTTCATCGTCGCCTGGGAGGCTTGAGCATCGGGACGGCCCTGCTCGTGGCCGGATGCAAGCCGTCCGGGCAGGAGTCGTTGCTGCGCGGGGATGCCGCGTTGAACGCTGGGCAGCCCGTCGAGGCGATTCAATGGCTGGAACGGGCGGCCGAGCTGCTGCCTTCCGACGCCGAGGTGTGGAACCGGCTGGGGTTGGCCTACCACCAAGCCGGGCGCCTCGACGAGGCCAGCAAGGCCTATGGGCGCTCGCTGCACTTCAACCGGGACCTCTTCGACGTCCACTTCAACCTGGGCGAGCTCCTCCTCGAGCAAGGCCGCCACCGGGAGGCCGACGCGTCGTTCCGCACCTACCTCAATGCCTCGGCCGACCATTCCCGCAACGCCGCCGCATGGCGCGGGCTCGGCCTGGCGCTTCAAGGCCAACGGCAACATCCCACCGCCGAGGCCGCCCTCGCCAACGCCGTCCGGCTGGATCCCTCCGACGCCCTCGCATGGAACGCCCTCGGCGTGTCCAAGGTCCAACTCCGCAAGCCCCGCGACGCCCAGGCCGCGTTCCAAAAGGCCGCCCAGCTCGACCCCCAGCTCGCCACCGCCCGACTCAACCTCGCCATCGTCCTCCAGCAATACCTCGCCAACCCCAGGGAGGCCCTCGCCCAATACCAGGCGTTCCTCCAGTTGCAGGGCGACGGACCCGAGGCCGATTCCGCGCGCGTCGCCGTCCGCGATCTGTCCATCCGCCTGGGCCTTGCACCCGCCACCAACGCCAGTCCAGCCACCGCCCGACGCCCCGCAACCAACGCACCCGCTGCGACGGGGCCGGCATCAGCAGCAGCGTCAGGGGCAGTGCCCGCGTTGGGAGCCACGGCGGGGGCGGGATCGGCGACAGGGGGGACCGTGCCCGCCGCCATCAACGCCGGCCCGGCCATTCCATCGCGCCCGACGAATGGCGTGATCGTCGCCGCCCGGCCTTTCGTCCCGGCCCCGCCCAAGTCGCCGGCCACCAACGCCGCCCTCGTTTCCACCACGAGCCAGCCCCCCAAGGCCGCGCCACCTACCGACGTCGCGTCCCAACCCACGCCCCCCGCAGTCCAGCCCCCCGCGCAGCCCAAGGCGACCGACGACGGGACGGGCGCACTCCCGGCCGTCAGCCCTCCCGCCGTTCCCACGCCTCCGCCCGTCACGATTCCCCCCCCGCCTCCCGCGCCGGTTGCCGCAAAGCCACCGGCGGTTGCCGCGCCGGTTCCGCCTCCTGCGACGCCGCTCGAAATCGTGACGGTCCGCGACGAGCCGCCACCCCGTCCTGCCGTCGATCCACCGGCCAATGCGGCCGAGGTCGTCGCCGCGCTGCCCACCGTGCAGGCCCTGGCCTCCAAGCCCATCGAAGACCAAGGAAAAGATCCGGGCGAGGCGACGGACCCGGGGTCCGATGACGCCATGGACGATGCCCAGGCCCCGGAGGCCGGTGGGTCGCGACGGACCGTTTGGCAGCGCATGAACCCGACGTCCTGGGGCAACCCGGTGCGTTGGTTCCGGAAGGAGCCCGCCGCACCCGGGGCGTCGGTGCCCAAGCCGCGGCCCAGCCGGGAACCAGCCCGCGCAACAACGCCCCCGGCGGCCCCCGCCAAGCCCGCAGGAACCATCGCCGCGAAGCCCCGCACGGCGGCCCCGTTGGTGACGCCGCTGGACGTCGATCCCGAGCCCCGCCCGACGTTCACGCGCTACCGACGGACGATCCAAGGGCCCCCGACGCCGGGCAATGCGACGGCCGCCCAGGCGGAGTTCCTACGCGGGACCGAAGCCCACGGCCGGGGCGAGGCAGCCTTGGCCATGGGCGCCTATCGGAAGGCGATCACGATCGACCCGGCGCATTTTGCCTCGCATTACAACCTGTCCTTGCTCGCGTTGCAGCAAGGGGACCTCGGCGAGGCCCTGAGGTCGGCCGAGCTTGCCGTGGCCATCGATCCCGCTTCGCACGTGGCGCGCTACAACTTCGCCGTCGCGCTCCAGCGATCGCGTCATGCGATCGACGCCGCCGAGGAGCTCGAGCGGATCACCCGCGACCAGCCTTCGGAGGCGAACGCGCACCTGGCCTTGGCGAGCCTCTGCGACCTGGACCTCCGCGACGTGCCCCGGGCGAGGGCCCACTACCAGAAAGTCCTCGCCGTGCAGCCGAGACATCCGAAGGCTGACTTCATCCGGTCGTGGCTCGAACGCCATCCCGGGCCCTAGGTCCCAATTCTTGTTAGGAACCGTTGCGATGGAAGGGACGTGCTGGATCCGCGGAATCCTTTGCTGGCCTTGGAGCAGGCGAGCGGGCCTGTGCATGCGGGCCGGCCTGCGGCGGACGAAGCTTTTGCGACGGCAGCGCCCGCACGCACGACCGACACCCCGGAATCGTTCTGGCTTCGTCGCATCCGATAGATTCCCCTGATCCACGTTCGCATGAACCTCGAAGACTCCATTGGTGACATCCTGCGGAAGGCGCGCACCTCCAACCAAACCGCGGCCGAGTCCGCCGCCCACGCGGCGGGCATCTCGCTGGCCGAATACCAGGCGTTCGAGAACGGCGGGAAGGCACCCGCGCAACTCAAGTGGGCGGACTTGGGACGCCACCTGCGGATCAACGGCCTGCGGCTGCAACGCCAGCACGAGGGCTGGAGGCCCGCCCCGGCGGACCTGGATCGCTGGCGCGAAATCCGCGTCGTCACCACCCAGGGCGACGACATGTCGGTCAATGCGTTCCTCATTTGGGACGAGGTCACCCGGGACGCCGCCGTGTTCGACACCGGCTTCGACCCGGCCCCCATCCTGGCCTTGATCCGGGACAACCAGCTCACCCTCCGCCACATCTTCATCACCCACGCCCACGGGGATCACGTGGCGGGCCTCGCGGGCCTCCGCGACCAGCATCCGCGCGCGCGCCTGCACTCCAGCTCCCGGAACGCCCCCGTGGACCAGCGCAACCGCGCCAACGAATGCGTCCAGCTTGGCAGCCTTCGCATCTCGCATCGAGAGACCCCCGGCCACGCCGAGGACGGCGTCACCTACGTCGTCGGCAACTGGCCCGAGGACGCCCCGCACGTCGCCATCGTGGGGGATGCCCTGTTCGCGGGATCCATGGGCGGGGCGCGCGAGCACCTCGACCTCGCGCGGCAACGCATCCGCGAGCAAGTGTTCACCTTGCCGCCCGACACGTTGGTGTGCCCGGGCCATGGACCCGTCAGCACCGTGGGCGAGGAAACCGCCCACAACCCCTGGTTTGATTGAACCTCCACGCGCGATTCAGACCCTGCCCTTCAACGGAGCATTCCCCTACCCCATCATGAATGCTCAATCTCTCCTCCTGCTGTGTGCGGTCGCCGCCCAGGCCGCCGCCCAGCAGCCCATCAAGGCCCCGGCCCAAGGCGCGCCGCCCTCGGGTGATCCGCCCGCCCTCCGCCTCGCGCCGCCCTTGGCCGCGGCACCGCAACCTGGGCCGGTGACCTCGGCCGTCCCCGTCGGCGTCTCGCGGCCGTTCACGTCGCCGGCGCTTCGCCTCAACAACGCCAACCGCGACGCCTTGGACGAACCCCTGCGCGGCCGCCCGTTGCCCCGGCAACCCGATCCATCGGGAGCCCTGCTGCGGTCGCTCGGCGGGGACGGGTCCTGGCGCGGCTTCGTCGAGGCCTTCAACCCCCTCGCGCCGATCCCGCCCGAGATGCGAAAGGTGCGCTACGTCCACGAGATGAACCGTCCCGTGGACCATGGCTATCCACGCTCCCTGCGCGACCCGCTCACGCCGGGCGTCCCGCGGGCCTTCCAGGATCCCATCACCCACGAGCCCTCCCTGCGGCTGTGGTAGATCCAATACGGGCAGGTTGTTCGGCCGGCGGACGGTAATGCGGCGCGGCAGCCCACGTGGCTCCGCCTTGGGCCGTCGCCCTACCAGGATCCCAGGCCCTCCACGTGGGCGGCGGAGCCGTCGCGCAACCACCCGTCCAACTGGGCCGGGTCCTTGAGTTGCTGCCCACGCAGGCGCGGCACCTCCACAAACGCCGAGCGCACGTCTGGGATCGCCGTCAGGTCGCCCCACAACTTCTCGAACTGCGCCACTGGGAACACGTCCTCCTGCCCGTGTCCCCAGCGCTTCTTCACGTCCTTCAACGTCACGTAGGTCGGCAATCGCAAGGCCAGGTCGCGAATCGCCGCGCCAATCCGTTCGCCGTCCTCCGCCAAGACCGCCGCCCGATCCAACCCCATGGCCGACAACCACAGGTCGATGTCGATCCAGGTCGTCATCGAGTTGTAGTATGAAAGCCCGAACTCATCCTCCTCGCGGGGCATCGCCAGGCCCTCCACCAACCGCACCTGCCCGTTCACCCGGGCCAAGCCGCCGCCGCGATCCTCCAATCGACGCGGAATCACCTCGAACCCCAACGTCGCGCCGCTCCGCCGATGCCACCCCAACAGCACCGGGTCCACGTCCGCCCCCAGCGTGTCGATGTTGTGCAACATCAGCGTCCGCAACGCCGGCCGGGCGCGCAGCATCCGCGCCAGCACCCCGTTGCGCAGCAGGTTGGGCACCTCGTAGAAATGCCCCACCGGATGCATGCATTGCAGCGGGACGTTGTCCGTGTAGTCGCTTCCCTCGCCCGCCGACGTCGCCCAGCCCATCAATGCGGCGCGCAGCGATTCCCGGACCTTCTGCTGCTGCTCGTCCAGCACCTGCTGGGGCATCTCCTCCCACTGGAACCGCAGGTCCCGCACCATCGGGACCAGTCGAAGCCCCACGCTGCGCCCCGGGGACACCCACACCTCGCCCGCCTGCACCTCCGGCAACCCGCCCAACTCGCGCGCGAGGTACCGCTCCGTCGGCCCGTGCGTCAGGTAGCTTGTCGTCAAGACGTGCAACGGCCGCATCCCATGGCGTTCCCCGACCCGCCTCGACTTGGCCAGGTGCACCTCCAGGAACGTCCGATGCCGCCCCGCCAACCGGCAAAATGGGTGCAGCGCCTTGCACACCCCCGCCCCTTGGGTCCACCGGGACCCCGCCCCGGCCGACAGCGTCACCACCGCCACCTCGCCCCCGGCCAAGGCCGCCTCGCCCTCCCGACGCAACCCCGCATCATCCGCCAGGGCCTTCCACCTCGACACATCCCCTTCCGCCACGTCCTCGATCCGCGCGTCCGCCCGCAGCCGGTTTTGCGCCAGTCCAATCCGCCCCTCTCGCAAGTCACGCCGCACCAGCTCATGCTGCTCGCGGTCGAACCCGTTTGCCTCCAGCAACTCCCGAAGGCTCTCGTCGCCCCTCCGCCCGGATCGCTCGCGGGGAACCAACGCGTCAAACAGCACCTGCACCATGCCCCGAAGCTCCGGGCTGTTGCGCGCCGCTGCTCCAAACCGATCCAACTCCACGCGGCGAACCCCCGGCAGCGAACGATTGTCCCGACGCACCAAGGTCGGGACCGTCAGGGCGTAGTAGTCGCGCGGCATCAGGGCATCCGCCCCGAAAAGCACGTCGGCCCACGTGCCGCGCTCATTGATCGCGTAGTCGAACACCACCGGGTCCATCGCGAATGGCAGGCCCTCCTGCATCTCGCGCTTCGTCCGGACCATGATCTCCAGCAAGCGATCCTGGGCCTCCGCCTTGCGCGAGGGCTCAAAGATGAAGCCCATGCCTCCCCCCGACATCCCGCCCAGCATCCAGAACCCCCAAAAATCCCCTCCAAACGCCTCCGCAACCCGGGCGATGACCTGCTCGGTGAAATGGTTGGTCGCCCACGGGATGATGGCCTGCAACGGACCCCGAAAATTCCGGGTCGTCGCCGCCCCCAACGCCCGGATGTCCCCCCGCCGCAAGGCGTCCACCACCTCGCCCAGGACGCCCAACGCCTCCTGCCGCCCCCTCCACTCCGGCCCCGAACGCAGCAGGTACTTCTCCGTCACCATCTCCAGGATCGGCCCCACGTTCTGGGCCATCCCGCCGTGGACCACCACCAAGGACTCTTGCAGCGCGCGCCTTGCGGACTCCGGAACCTCGTCGCGTCCAAACACATGGTGGACCGGCATCAGACGCCCGCGTGACACGCCCCACTCCGGATCCTCGTCCTTCGCCGCGACGCCGGTGATCAACTTGATCCCGGGCCAGACGCCACCCGAGTCCTGCCAGCCACCGCCGGACCCGCCCAGCCATTCCCCGAGCAACGCACGAGCCAACACCTGACGTCGCTCCGACTCCTCCAACGCACCCGTCAACGATCGCGCCTGGCCCGTCGCCCGCATGCACGCCGAGACCAACGAGCCCAACAGGTTCGTGCTCACGGCCAGCCGCGATCCCTTCGGGATCCCGTTCACGCTCGAAACCACCTCCAGCCCACGCCCCGGCCCCACCACCTGCCCGAGCACCTCCCCCAGCGAATGCCCGGAGCCCTCAATCCCCGGCGGCACAATCCCCGAGGCAATCACCGCCGCCTTCAGCAACCCAAGGTAGTCCTTCGCAAAGTCAAAAACGTCCGCCAACGACTCCACGTCCGCCGTCGCCCCAAGGTCCACCGACGTCAACCTCAGCACCGGCTCGTCCAGCACCCGCAGCCATGCGCTCACCGGCGGCCGCGGCTCCGGGTCCCGCCCGTGAACCCCCAGGTTGACCGAGATGTTCACCACCCGCGCCCCCTCGGGGTAATCCATGCCGAGGAAGAAAATGTCCGACCACGCCGAATGCGTGAGGTCCATCCGCACGGGCGTCTCCTCGCGAAGGATCGGATAGGCGCCGTCGGCGTCCTTCTGAAGCAGCTCCGGGCGAATCCGCAGCGGCTGGTCCAGCGGATGCCCCATCCGGAACATCCACTGGTTCCCGCGCACCGACCGCACGCTGCGCCGCACCTGGTCCGCCAACGTCTGGAACGCCAGCCGCTGGTACGCCGCCGCCAACGCCGAGCTGATCGCGTCGCTTGGCCCCTCCGCCGTCTGCCGTCGCAGGAAGACATCGATGGCCTCGCCGAAGCGCCGGCCCAGCAGGTCCTCGAATCCCTCGAAGGGTATCCAGCCCGCCCCGGCCCTTCCTTCCACCGCCAGCCGCGCAGGCAAATGATACCGGTGGATGGCATGCAGGAAGAAGAGGGCCCGCACCCTCTCGTACAGGTTCTCCGACCGCCTCCGGAAGGCGTCCAGCTCGGCCGCCCACCCCGCCAGGTCCGCCGAGGTGGCGCCCTCCAGCAACCCTTCCAAGGCCCGGTCCCGCAGCGCGGGTTCCCCCGACGTGATCGTCTCCAGCAATGTCCTCGCGTCCACCCTGCTTCCTTTCGCTTGGGGTTCCTCGTGGCCTAGGCCCGTTGGGCCATCAACTCGACCAGACCGGACAAGACCTCGTCCCGGTCCTGCCCTCCCAGGGCCAGGCCGAGTTGGGCGTTCAGCAAGCCATACCGCGCCCCCAGGTCGTGCCGGCGCCCCTCCAGCTCGCATGCGAGGTACCGCTCGTGCGCCGCCGTCTCACGCAGGATCTCCGACAGGTGCACCGCCCCCCCGTTCTCCCCCAGCCTGCGGTCCAGGCGCTCCATCACCGACGCCGTCAACACGTGCATCCCAAAAAAACACAGGTACCGCCCCGCCCTCAACCCCGGCACCACCAACCTCTGCTCCGCCTCCGTCGGCGTCGGCTTCTCCAGCACCTCGCGCACCTCGTACAGCCCGGGCTGTCCCGCCACCCGCCTCCCGCCCACCGCCCCGAAATGGGGCAGCTTGCTCTCGTGCGTCGCCTGGACCGCCGAGACCGGGCACCCCTCCCGGGAAGCCACCTCGACCAATTGCCGGGCACATCCATCGCCTCGGTGACTGACGTAAACATGGTCGCCCACCAACAGAAGAAAGGGACCCGCCCCGACGAAACCCCGCCCACACCACACCGCATGCCCGTAGCCCCGCGGCTCCGTTTGCTCCACGAACTCGACCCGGCCCCCATGCTCGCCCGCCGCCTCCGCATAGGCCCGTTGGTCCCCGGGGTGCACCACCACGCCCACCCGGTCCACCCCCGCCGCCAACGCCTCCCGAATGATGATGGACAGCACCGTCCGCTGCACCCCATCCCGGTCCACCATCGTCTGCAGGGGCAGCGTCCTCTGCCCGCGCCCCGCCGCCGTGATCAACGCTTTGTCCACCTTCATCGGCTCCTCTCCTACCAACCCACGACCACCGTTCCCACCAATTTCCTCCTGCTCGCCCCCGTCAGCCCCCCCCCGGACGCCACACCGCCCCGCCCCGACTCCCATCCTTGCCGGATTCGCCCGCCGCCCGCACCGTCGGCGGCGTGAGCGAGCACTCCACCGGCATGAGCCTCCAGGACCAGTACGACGACGCCATGTTCGACTACTCCACCGGCGCCTTCGACTCCGCCCTCGCCAAGTTCAATGTCATCCTGGATGCCGAACCCGCCCACTTCGACGCCCGCCTTGCCCTGGCCATGTGCCATTACCGCATCGGGGACTTCGCCGCCGCCATCGCCGAAGGCCACAAGGCCGAGGCCCTTCGCCCCAACGAGCAACTCGTCCACACCAACTTGTCCCTGTTCTACATGAAGTCCGGCGACAAGACGACGGCCGAGAAGCACGGACTCAAGGCCCGCATCTCCGCGTGGAAGCAAGACATGACCGCCCCCGCGCCCGCCACCCACGCCCACGAAGATCCCGAGCTCCAGCTCGCCCAGCCCAAGCCCAAGGCCTTCAAGCTCCCCGAGAAATTCCCGGACATGCCGTGGAAGAAGCAGCCCAAGCTCGGGTCCGCCACCCCCCCCACCCCCGCACCCTGACACCGCACCCCGCCCCCGCATGAAAGTCGAACTCTTCTGCCTGTGCGACGCCGCCACCGAGGCCGCCGGCAAGCTCAATATCCTCGGCGCCTTCGATCGCGTCTGGACCCGCGAGGTCCCCGCCACCCTCGCCCATTGTGCCGTCGCCGCTCGCGTCCGCTTCTCCCGCATCGAGGAGGGCGCTCATCGCATCCGCATCAGCTTCGCCGACGAGGACGGCCAACTCGTCATCCCGCCCATGGAGTCCGGCATCGAGCTGCGCTTCCCATCCAACGAGCTCTCCGTCCCCATCAACCTCATCGTCATCCTGCCCCAACTGAAGCTCCCCAAGCTCGGCGACTACACCATCGACCTCGCCATCGACTCCATCCACCTCGCCTCCCTCCCCCTCATGGTACGGGAAAACCCCCAGCCCAAGGCCTAGCCCCGCGCGCCGCGCCACGCCGCACTACCCCCAGCCCATGCCCGATTCATCCCCCTTCGACGCCGCCGACGTCTCCAGTCTGCCCCCCGGCGCCCACCGCACCGTCGAAGGCCGCGGCCGACGCGTCGCCCTCTTCAACCTCGACGGAACCTTCCACGCCATCGACGACGCTTGCCCCCACCGCGGCGCGTCGCTGGCCGAGGGTTGGTGCGAGAACGGCCAGGTCCTCTGCCCGCTCCACGGATGGGCCTTCGACGTCCGCACCGGACAAGGACTCACGCGCCCCGACCGCCCCGTGACCACCTACCGCACCGAGGTCCGCGACGGCCGCGTCTGGATCCACCTCCCGCCCGCGACCGCCGCCGAATGAAGGTCCTGCACCTCAACACCCAGTTCGCAGCCATGGGTGGCGTCGAGGCCGTCCTTCGCTTCCAGCACGAGTCCGACCACCTCCACGGGATGGATTCCCGGTTCGTCTCCATGTGGGAACCCGCCCACCCCGGCTTCCCCCACGCGCGATTCCTCGGCTACGAACGCTCCACTTCCATCCGCGAGGCCCGCCGCCGCATGGCCGCCGCATGGCCTGGGTTCCATCCCGACATCAGCCTTCACCACACCGTCTGGGGCCAACCCTACCTCCTCGACCTCGACCCCGCCCCGCGCCGCGTCCTGATGCTGCACAGCGACGTCCCGGGCCTCGAAAACCTCGCCGCCCGACGCCTCGCCTCCATGCACGGGGCCATCGGCGTCAGCGACGTCCTGGTCCAACGGGCCCGGACGGCCGCGCCCCATTGGCCCAACGACCGCTTCCTGCGCATCGATTACCCCGTCCACCCGCCCGCATGGCTCCAACCCGGGGCCCTACCACGCCCCGCCACCGAGCTGGTCCTCGGCTTCGCCGGCCGACTCGAGTCCGCCCAAAAACGCGTCGAACGCTTCATCGACCTCTCTCGAAGGTTGTCCCAAGCCCAGCTCCCCTGGCGCATGGAATTCGTCGGGGACGGCTCCCTCCGCCCACAACTCGAAGCCGCCCTTCCCGACCGCCAACGCCATCGCTTCCACGGCCGCCTCGGCGGCGACGACTACTGGCGCGTCGTCGCCTCATGGGATGCCATCGTGTTCACCTCCGACTTCGAGGGAACGCCCATCTCCCTCATCGAGGCCATCACCGCTGGCGTCGTCCCCTTTCACCCCGCCGTCGGCTGCGGCGGCGACGCCTATGCCCGGCACATCGATCCCGACCTCGTGTATCCCGCCGCCGACATCGAGGGCCTCGCGGATCGCATCGGCGCATTCGCCAAGTGGAGCCCGGGACGTCGGGAGCAGGCGCGTTCCCGCGCACGCGACCTCGCCTCGCGCCACGACCCTCGCCGCTACCTCCAACGCATCGCCGGCTTCCTCGGGCACATCGCGCAAGCCCCCTCCCCTCACGCGGCGCCCGTCACGCGACGATGGTTCTTCCCCATGGACCGCCTTCGCTTCGGCGACTTCGAGCGCATCGCCCAATGGACGGCCCGGCTCCGACGGCGCTAGTGTCGTGTCTCACAAATGGCTGGTGTTTCGCCGCGAGGGATTTTCGTGTCCAAAGAGGAGCGAGCCACCACGTGGGACGCGAAACGAGCCGCGGCCCTTCGGGTTGCTCCAAGAATGCCCCGGGGCTTCGTGGTTCGTCCGTCACAGACCGCTGCGGGTAGGCTCCGTCCTCACGCCTTGCCCCGGGGCATTCTTGGAACAACCCAACACCAGCGATTTGTGAGACACGACACTAGGTCGATGGTCTTCAACAGACCCACGGCACCCGGCGGAGCCTTGAAATCCGATGGAAGGGCGTGGCTTGGAGGGACACGGCCACGGATCACCGGGTGAGGGCTGGGGCCAGTTGCCGCGCGACGAACTCGCGCGTTCGCCAAGACTGCCACAACCATGCTCGAAACCCGCCCGCAAGGAGCAGGCATCCACCCAGCACGGCAACCGACCCCCACGCACGGCCCAACCCCAGCTCCTGGTCCAGGACCCACGCCACGCACCACGGCGCCGCCAAGGCCGCCATCGTCCCGAGCGCGGCGGACCACGGGCCTCGCATCAGCCCCGACATGGAAAGCCCCACCCACGAGGCCAGCCACGGCCCCGCCACCACCCACGCCATGCGTTCCGGCCACACCCACGCCTGGTTCGTCCTCCACGCCGCCCACGCCAGCAGGCCATGCGTCACCAAAGGCGCGCCAAAACGCGTCGCCAAGATCCATGCCCCCCGCCGGATGAACGCGTGGTCCGTCAACGCCGTCGTCAGCAGCAACTCCATCGCGCCGGAAGACAGCTCGCGTCGGTAGCCCCGTGCCGCGGCCACGCCCATCGCCGCGAGCACCGCCCACCCGGCCAGCTCGACGCCCCAGCGCCGCACGTCATGCGCGGGAGCCACCCGCCGTTCCAACGCCGCAGCGACGGCCCACGACACCACCAGCACGCCTACCCAAAGCCACCACGTCGGCATCCGGCCTGGCTCGCGGAGCCAAAGCCAACGCAACGGGTTCCTCCCTCGCACCCTCGCCCCGTCACCCCGCCTCCAATGCCAGCGCCAGGCCCGTTCCTCCACCCGCTCGACATCGTCGTCGTCCGCAAACGCCGGTGGTGGGTCCCCCACTTCCTCCTCTGCCGACCGCGCCACAAGGACCGAGGCAATCCATGGCAAAACCCGAAGAACCAGCACGGCCAGCACGCCCAGCGCATACGTCGTTCCCAACACGGGCCACAACCACGGGGGAGGACGCCTCAGCATCGCGATCAAGCCCAGGATCGTGCCGCCCACCAGCGCGCCGCCCGTCAGCGTCAACGTGACCGTCGTGCCCACCCATTCTGACGGACGCCGGACCATGGCCGACGCCATCAAGCCCGCCGCGAGACCCGTGGCGCCCATGGCCGCCTCGAACGTCACGTGGGCCACCGTGTCCTGCCATCCAACAGCCCCCAGGACCAACGGGACCACGCCGGCGGGGACGGTTGCCAGCCACGCGGCCGCGAGACGCACGACCGCGCCCAAGGCTTTTCCCAGGACCACGGACGCAGGCGTGAGACGCGTCAGCAGCAACAACGGCAACGTGCCGTCCATGCGTTCCCGCATGAGGGCCGGCGCCCCCACCCATGCTCCCGCCGCCAGCAACCCGACGCACATCACCAAGTGGAACATGCGCGCCACGTGCAACCCGATCTGCCCCGAGGGGGCCTCCACGATCGAAGCCAAGGCGCCCAGCAAGGCCATCCCCCCCAACGCAGCGATCCAACGCGAGAACAGGAACACCGGGTCGCGCGAGGCCCCCAGCAGCTCACGCTGAAGCAAGGTCATCATGGGGCGGCGTGGCCGTCGCCCGGCGTGGACGTCCTCCCGTTCACGCGCTCCTCGCCGACGGATACTGCGCGCCCGCCGCGCGGCGGAAGTCATCGCGCACCTCCCAGTCGTCCGTGTCGAACGGCAACGACGCAGCGAGGGCCATGAAGCCGTGCTCGATGTCGATCCGGGCGCGCTTTCGGGCCCGCTTCAGCGCGTAGGCAGACACGGCAAGCCACGCGCACCCCATGACGGCAAGGACGGCGGCCGAGGCGCCGGTGACGAGGGCGACCCCGAAGGGCATGATGGCGATCCATCCGGGGAGGAGCACGCGCAGGAAGGTCTGGCGAAACGCCGCCTGGGGATCGCGCTCCTTCAGGCCGTGGCGCAGGCCGACGCGGAGAAGGGTGTCGGCATCCACCCACAGGAATGCCGCGCCCACGACCAGGACCAGCAGGCCGCCCTCGATGCCCGACAACCCCTTGGCCGTGACCACGGCGGCCATGAGGAACTGGGCGGCATAGACGGTCGTGATGAACCATCGGTACTGGAGGACGATGGCGTCGCGATGCCCCGCCTGGACGAGGGCCGGGCCGATGCCGGAGACCACCAGCAACTCCAGGGCGCCCGTCTCCCGGTCCTCGTTGATCCCGCGCGTGGCCACGAGGGCGAACTGGAGCTTGATGCCGACATGCAGCACGGCGAGGAGGAGGGCGCACAGCACCACCGCGTTCATCTGGAGGTTGGTGCCCGGGTTGGCGAGGGCCACGCAGGCCGACGCGACGAAGGCGGCGGTGACGCACGCGAAGGAGAGCAGGAACGTGCGCGGGACCGGGCGCGTGACCCGTTGCAGCCAACCGTAGGGGTTTCGCAACAGCAACACCTCCCACTCCACGTGCCGCCAACCCACCACGCCCGCGGACTCCGACGCGGCGGGCTTCGGCGGGGACGCCGAGGACTCGACCCAATCCACCCGATGGCGCCGGACCATGACGGCGGAGACGGCCAGGGCGAGGGCGGCGAGGGCGGCTTGCCGATGCCATGCGCGGTGGAACGACGCGTGGATGGCGGGCGAACGCCAGGGCTCCGCCTGCGACCAACGCAACATCGCAACGGGACTCCACTGGCGCATGGCATCCGGGGAGCTTCCCGTCCGCACGGTGACGACCCAGCCCGCGGCGTCGAGCCCGACGCCCAGGAGGGCCATGCCGATCAACGCGTGGGACACGGAGGCCTTGAAGTCCCTGGCCAGCACCGACGCCATCAAGCCGATGGAGAGCGACAACAGGAGGGTGACGAGGATGGCGAGCGCGGCCCGGGCCACCTGCCCACCCGAGACGCCCCCCAGCATGACCGGCAAGGCGAGGACGGGCATCACCGCCATCACCCCGTACACCGAGCGCGTGGCCGTGGCGGCCAGCTTGCCGGCGATGATGTCGAGCGCGGTCAGGTCGGTGAGGAACAGGAGGCCCAACGTGCCCTCGCGCTTCTCGCGACCCAAAGCGTCGGCCGTGTGCAGCGGCCCGGCCATCAATGCGTAGGCCATGAGCAACCATGCCATGGTGAGGAACACGACCTCGGAGATCACCCGGGGGTTGCCCTGCGCGGGCGTGGACCAAAGCAGGGCGAAGAACGCGACGCCGCCGAGCGCCGAGAAGAAGCGCGCCCACGCACCGCCTCCCTTGCGGGCCTCGACGAGAAGTTCTCGGTGGGCGACGGGCAGTAAGATCATGGGCGTGCCCGGGAAGGATGCGCCCGGGGTGAAGACGTGTCGGGCCCCGGTTCCTACTGGGTCTCGCCCTTGGTGACCCGTAGGAAGACCTCCTCGAGGCCAAGCTCCTCCTCGCGCAACTCCACGAGGCGCGCGCCGCCCCGCACGAGCACCTCGGCCACCAAGCCACCGTCGGCTTGGTCGTCACGCACCGTCACGCGCAGGCGGCCGTCCTCCTCGCTGGCCTCAACGACCTCGGGGCGCGCACGCAATAGCTCCAGCGCCCGTTCGTTGCCCGTGGAGACCCTCACGCGAAAGACGCGTCCCACCTGCGAGTCCGCACGCACGCCCTGGACGGGTCCGGAGTAGATCAGGCGTCCCTTCTCGATGATGGCGCATCGGTTGCAGAGGGTTTGCAGCTCCGAGAGGATGTGGGACGAGATGATGATCGTCTTCCCCATGCGCTGGAGCTCCTGGAGGATGGCCATCATCTCGATGCGGGCACGCGGGTCGAGGCCCGACGCGGGCTCGTCGAGGAGGAGGAGCTGCGGGTCGTGGATGAGGACGCGCGCGAGGCCGAGCCGCTGTTGCATGCCCCGGCTGAGCGCGCCGATCAACGCGCCCCGCTTCTCCGTGAGGCCCACGAGCTCCAGCACGTCCGCCACGGTCTTCTCGCGCACGGCCGACGGGATCTTGTAGCAGGCGCCGAAGAAATCGAGGTACTCGGTCACCTCCATGTCCTTGTACACGCCGAAGAAGTCCGGCATGTAGCCAATGAGGTGGCGGACGCGGTCGGCGTCGCGCACGACGTCATGTCCGAGGACCTCGGCACGGCCGCTGGAAGGCGTGAGGAAGGTGGCGAGGATGCGGAGCGTGGTGGTCTTGCCGGCGCCGTTGGACCCGATGAACCCGAAGAGGTCAGCCCGGTGGACGGTGAGGTCGAGGTTGGACAACGCCGTCATCTGGCCATAGACGCGGCTCAAGCCATGGGTTTGGACGGCGGGGATGGGGGGCGCGGCGGTGGGCGCCTGCTCGTTCAGCCTCAGGGGATGGTCGTTCATGGTTTCCTTCAGGGGCGCGTCCCGCGCGCCGGGTTCAACACCAGCCGGTACAACGTGCTCCGCTTCGTCCACATCGCGTCGAAGCGGTTCACCGGCGAGATCACGCTGTCGTTCGCCGCAAAGGCCATCACCACCACGTCGCCCCGCTCCACCGACGCCGACAAGTCCAGCCCCGGCGGCCACACGAAGCCCCGCTGGCCCTCGCCGTCCTGCGTGGCAATCCCGCCGATCAGGCTCGCGGCGACCGACGCGCCCGGCCAGTTGTCGATGTGCCCCTCGTCCGATCCGCCGAATACCTCGCTGCGACGATTGGCCACCGCGTGGAACAACGAGGACCAATCCCGTGTCAGGTCCGCCACCGCCATGACATCGCCCGGCCCCGAGGCGGCGCCCAATTCCATGCGGACGGTCTCGCCACCCGCCAGGGACGGCACCACGCGCACCTTGCGATCATGGATGACCACAACGTTGGTCAGCATCGCGTCCCGACGGTTGGCCACCGCGAGCGTGGGCCCCTCCAACCGCGCCTCGATCGGCGCCGGGCCGGAGTCCACCCAGTCGCCCACGGCGAGCATCGACGTCCAGACTGGCACCTCGAGTTCCGCGTCGAACCCCCTGGCGTCCACGCGGACCCGTGAGCGGCTTCCAATGCCCGCGTTGCCCACCAAGCCTTGGAACTCGTTGCGGAAGGATGCCGCCTCCGCCTTCACCGACACCGGGTACACGTTGTTGGCCGGCGAATAGACGGATCCAAACGACCGGCCACGCAGCAACGCGGAGCCCGCCCTCGGGTACACGTCCACCACATGCAGCTCCGTCCACTCGCTGTTCCCCGCGCGCAGGCGGAACCCAATGTAGTAAATGAGCCCCGAGAACAGGAGGACGTAGGCCGGGAACGTCACCCAGGTGAGCATCGGCCGGTTGATCTTCCTCAACCACCAACGGTCCAGGGGACCAATCACGACGAGGTACACCGCCAGCAGCAGCAACAGCACCCCCACCGGCAGCTTGCGAACCTGCCGCGTCTCGATCATCGCGCCAAACACCGCGTCCATCCCGCGCCCACCCCACGTGTTGAAGTCGCCCTTCACCAGCAACTCCGGCGGCACCCCGGCCAGCCTCGCCCAGAAGCGGCCCTTCTCCTTCCATGACTTGAACGGCTCGCGCTCCGGGTTGAACGCCACCGCCGTCACCAAGCCCCGTCCCTTGGCCGCGGAGACCACCAGCGGCTTGCCCCCGGCCGCCACCAAAACCGTGCCCGTCCGCACGACAAAGCCCGCCGCGGGCAACGTGACCTTGCCCCACGACGGATCCGGCCTCCCGTCGTCGTGCGGCTCGCCGGCGGTCCCCTTGCCGGAAACGCGCGCGGCCCGGGGTGGCTGCAGGGCGAACGCCAGCTCCCCGGAGCCCGCCCCCTTCCGGCCGTGGCGCATCCAATCGTCCACCTCCGGCCCCGCCAACACCGTGGCCGACCCGCTCACCGTCACGGGCAGGACGTCGCGCAGCCACGCCGTCGCCGACACGTCCCCCGCCTGGTCCACCGCCACGATCAAGTGCCCGCCGCCGTGCAACCACGCCAGCAGCGCGTCCGCCTGCGGCTCCTTCAGCTCGATGGCGCGGCTGGAGTTCAGGTAGATGGCATTCAGGGACTCGAGGGCGATGGGGTTGTCCGGGAACGTCTCCAGCCCCTGACCCACGGCCAGGCGCGTCACGCGCGGCTGGTGCTCGGCCTGCCGGCCGGCCACGTCCGGGAACACGGGCATCCCGCCAAACGTCTGCGGCGCGGCCCCCATGACGAAGTTCTCCCACGCCACCTGGACCAATCGCTGGCCCAGCGTCTCCGCGCGCAGCTTGCCCCCCTTTTCAAACAGCCGCGCATCCACCGCAAGAAAGCCCTGCGACCCCGAGAAGCACTGGAACGCCAGGCGCTTCCGCGTGTTCGTGGGCAACTCCACCGCCATGCGCTGCGTCAGCCCGCCCATCTGGCTGGTGCCCACCTCAATCACCGCGTCGAAGCCCGGGCCGTCGTTGAAGACCTCCACCCAAACCGGATACCAGCCGCTCGTCCGCGCCACGCCGTCGTGCCCGGGAAACACGTCGAACTGGATCTTCGCCATGGACGGCCCCGCCACGACCACGGCGAGCACCATGGCCATCCACCGGGCGATGCGCTGGGACAATGCGAGGAACTTCATGGGGGCGGCGACATCTCGTTATGCGCCTCCCGCGCTCCGGGAAGCAACCGCAACCCTCCCGGCCGCGCCCCAACTTTCAAGGCCCAAGTCCGGGTTGCACGCGGCGGACCCGTCGGAAGTCGCGCCGGCCTCGATCACCTCGGGCCCGCCAGCTTGTCCGGGTTCAACCCTTGCAGGTCCTTCGGCAGGAACAGGCCATCCCGGCGGATCAACTCGTCGTCGAACCACACCTCGCCCCCGCCCCATTCCTTGCGTTGGATCAACACCATGTCCCAGTGGACGGCCGACTTGTTCCCGTTGCCCGGGTCCTCGTACGCCTGGCCCGGCGTGTAGTGCAACGACCCGGCGATCTTCTCGTCGAACAGGATGTCGCACATCGGGTTCTGGATGTACGGGTTGAAGCCCAGGCTGAACTCGCCGATGGACCGCGCCCCGGCGTCCGTGTCCAGGATCTCGTTCAACCGCTTCTCCGATCCCCCGGAGCACGTGGCCTTCACGATCCGCCCGCCCTTCAGCTCCAGCCGAATCCCCTCGAACTTCGTCCCCGAGTAGATCGTGGGCGTGTTGAACGTGATGACGCCCTCCGAGGACTTCAGCGTCGGGCACGTGAAGCACTCGCCGTCCGGGATGTTTCGCAGCCCCTCGCAAGGCTTGGCCCCGATGCCCTTGATGCTGAACCGCAAGTCCGTGCCCGGCGCCACGATGCGCACGCGGTCGGCCTGCTCCATCCGCTTCTTCAACGGCAGCACCGCCCGCGCCATGCGCTCGTAGTCCATCGTGCAGACGTCGAAGTAGAAGTCCTCGAAGGCCTCCGTGCTCATGTTGGCCGCCTGGGCCATGCTCGGCGTCGGCCAGCGCAACACGCACCAGCGCGTGTGGTTGACCCGGCGGTCGATCACCGGCCGCATCGTCTTGGCGAACAACTTCTGCGCCTCCGGCGGCACGTCGCTGCCCTCGCTCGCGTTGTGCGCCCCGCGGATCGCGATGTACGCGTCCACCTTCCTCATGCGCGCCATCTCCACGTCCCGAAGCAACCCCGCGTGGTCCGCGTCCGTCCCGCGCTGGATCTCACGGGTCACCCGCGAATGCCGCAACTCCACCAAGGGCACCCCGCCCGCCGCCCGCGTCGCCCGGACCAACGCCACCGTCATCTCGTCCGGCACGTCGATCATGTCCATCAACAACACCTCGCCGCGCTTCACCGCGCAGGAGTACTCCACCAACAACTTCGCCAGCCGTGCATGCCTTGGATCACCCATAATTCTCGCGACCGTTGCATGAAACCCCCGCCGCCGCACGCCCGGAGTCGCCGGGAGTCGCCGGGAGTCGCCGGGAGTCGCAGCCGTCGCGGCGCGGTTCCACTCCGACATCCCTCTCCCATTCAAGCCTTTGTTGCCGGTGATCGCGGGAAAAAGGCCTTGCCCATCGCAAGGAAGGTTCCATAGCGTCTCCTCGCTTCGCGCATCCGTAGCTCAATTGGATAGAGCATCTGACTACGGATCAGAAGGTTCCAGGTTCAACTCCTGGCGGATGCGCCAGCTCCCCCCTTTCGCCCACGCGTCGGCTCCCTGCCAAAAGCGTGGCCCCACACCTCCCCGCCGTGAGACGAATCAATTCGGTGGGCAGACGAATCATTGCCTGGCAGATGCCTCCGCAAGCCGAGGACTGAGCGATGCGCGGGCCGGTACGAGGCCCGTGACGAGCGAAGGGAGAAGGATTTGCGGAAGCACATCCACCCAGCACGACCGATCCAACTGAATCGTTCCCCCTAGGGCTTGGGCCCCGCTGGTGGCGGCTGGTTCGTGAAACGGACGCGCACGAAGCACTCCGGGATGTGCGAGTCCCAGGCGCCATGCCGCGTCCAGACCCAGCCGCCGGAATCCTTCGCCGGGGCCGGTTCCTTCGTGGTGTTGAACCGCGAGAAATCCATCCGCCACTCGTCCCCGTCCCGCGGCGGCAGCGATCGCCCATCCGCCTTGGCCAGCCATTCCATGCCCTTCCAAGGCAACGCCACCTCCACCGTCCACCCGCGGTCCGTGTCCGAATCATCGTTCAACGTCCCATCCACGGCGGTTGCCGTCTTCAGCCCCGGGAACGTCCACTCGAAGCTGCCCAGGCGCGGACCGCGCGGGTGGGTCGTGAACCCGACCCCATTGAACCCCTGGAGCCGCTCACGCTTGAATTCCGGCACCGCGGAGAACCCGCCCGCCGGATAGGCGTCGGCCCAGATGAAGAAAGCCTCGTAGCGTGTGTTGAAGGCGTTGAGTTCCAGCTCGTAGTAGGCGTCCCGCCCGGCGATGAACAATTCCACGTCGTTGTCGTAGTAGATGGGGTCGTTCCGGTTCCTGAACTTCGCCTGCAAGCGCGGTTCCTCCACGCGGTACGCGACGTAGAGGTTGTCGTCGTCCCAGCACACCATGGCCCGCGTGTCATGGCGGGTGCCGGCTCCCGTGATGATGTCCTTGAACCGCGGCGACCGCGGCAGGCGCGCCCAGGTAGGCTCGTCCAGGCGACCGTCCACCACGATCTTCCCGGCCGCACGGTGGGCCGTGTACGAGGCAACCTCCGACTCCGGGCACGGGAACCGCGAACCCTCCGCCCCAAGGACGATTCCCGAGCCCAAGAACACCCACATCCACGCCACATCCCTTCGCATCGCGCCCTCCATCCTTCCAAGGGTTCCTCCCCGGATGGAAACGGAATCCGGCCACGGATGAACCTTGGACGGTCTCCAGGGAAACTCGGACGCATCCCAACAAAACTCGGATGCGTCCGACATCTACTCGCGTGCTCCCGAGTTTCAGTCGGAGGTGTCCGGAAGAATCTCCCGCGCTCGCGAATCAAACTCCCGGGTGTCCGGACAAAACTCCCGGGCTCGGGAATCTTTCTCGGCGGCACGCGGACAAAACTCGGACGCGCCCGGACTAAACGACGAGGCGTGCGCAACGATCTCGGGTGCGTCCGGGAAGATTCCATGCGTTCTGGAGGCCACGCAGGCCCATTCCGGATCGGGCAACAAAGGAGGGCGGGTTTTCCAACCCGCCGGCTCCAACCGCCGCGTGAGGGCTCGCGGCCTACAGACTGGAAGGGCATCGAGATGCGGCCGGGGACGCCCGCGCTCCCAGGCGCCCCATCCCCTGGGACCGCGCCCGTCCCCGGGCGCACCCCTCATGCCCTTCCCACGCCCCGCGGCGGCCGGGGACGGCCGCGCTCCCAGGGCACCCCATCCCCTGGGACCGCGCCCGCTTCTGTTCCCCTTCATCGCAGTTGAACCGAGACGGTGCGTGCCCGGCCATGATCTCATGGTCGTCCCGCCCATCCACGAGCCATCCCAGCCCCCATGAAGGAAGCCGCCGCACGCATCCGCATCAACGAGCTGCTCAAGGCAGCCGGCTGGCGCTTCTTCGACGACCCATCCGGCACGGCGAACGTCCCGCTTGGCTAAGCCGGATCGATTCAGTTGGGAGGGAAGTGATTGCGAAGCAGATGCTTGCGCAAGCCGAGGAGTGAGCGAGGCGCGGGCCAGCACCACGCCCGTAACGAGCGAACGACGAAGGATTTGCGCAAGCAGATCGAGCAAGCACGACCGATCCAACTGCATCGTCCCGGCTAAGCCAGACTCAGCCCGGCACACTTCACGCCAGCCCGGGAACGCCACGGAACCATGCTGCCGGCCATCAACCCCCATCGCCCCACCCCAAAAAGGCAAAGGGACAAAGAACCAAAGGCCAAAGGCCAAAATCACCCACCAGACGCCGACACACGCACGCACACCACCCGAAACCCGACGTAGTCGTACGAGTTCCACGGGTCGCCGTCGAGGCGCGCCGCACACCGCAGGACCTCGGGAACGACGAAGCCCCACGACCCGCCCCGCAGCACGCGCGACGTCTCGGAATCCGGATCGGGAACGGGCTCGCCCGCGTCGTCCATCGGCGTGTCCGCCCACGCGCTTCGCGTCCATTCCCAGACATTCCCAATGATGTCGTCGGCACCACACCACGACCGTCCAAGGGGGTACAACCCCACCGCGGACGTGCTGCCAATCCCTGCCTTCCGCCAGTTGCATCGGCCTTGCAGCAGCCCTTCGTCCGCCGGGGGAGCTTCATGCCCGGCCCCGGCTCTTGGACGTTCCAACCATGGAAGCCAGCGACCCTCCGGACCGCGCGCCGCATATTCCCACTCCGCCTCCGTCGGCAAGCGCACCTCCCAACGGGTCCCTTTCTCAGGCGGCGGAACCCCCAGCTCCACGGCCTTGAGCCCCAGCCCGTTGACCCAGTTGCAGAAACGCATGGCGTCATGCCAGGTCACGTTCACCACGGGCTGGTTCGGCCCCGAGAACCGTGGATCAGATTTTTCTCGCTTCTTCCATCCATGAAGACGTGCCTGCTCCGCGAAGAAGGGCGAGCCCTCGAACAAGTCGAACTGCGCGTTCGTAACAGGGTACCGCGACACATGGTAGCCATCCGACAGGGCTCGCTCGACCGCCAGGGGAAAAGGCTCCACAAGGGAAAAACCGTTCCAAGCATGCTCGTCTCCCCCCATCACGAACGTCTCAGCCGGCCCGATCCAGTCGGACCAGCAAAAGAGAGGTCTCGCCTTGGAAGGCGGGCACGCGGGCGCGACGCCCGGACGAGGATCGTCAAGATGTCCAAGGGCCACGCCGGCAAGGTGCCTTCGCATCTCGTTCAACTGCGATCCATCCTCGACCAAGCGCACCAAAAGGGGGCGAACCCGATCCAACACGGGGCTCGTCAACGCAGGCCTCCGCTTCAAGGCGTTGATGCCGATCTCATGGAGGGCCTCACCTGCAACCCAAACACGATGCCAGCCATGGGACTCGTTCTCCACACCGGGTGGACACATGGCGCCCACCACGTAGATGGCGGTGGCCAAGTCATTCCTTGCATGCGCGGCAATCCCAACTGTCCATCTCAACACCTCGCGCCAGTACATCCCCTCGTCGAATAACTGCCCAATTCGCTCGGGATAGTCCGCCGCGACGGCTTCCAGGTCTCGTCGCCGATCATCAGACCTACGTTCATCCTTCCCGGGCACTTCCCCGGGCTTCGATTTGTCCAACAGGTAGCAGGCCGCGAGGAATTCCTGGAACGAGCGATGTGGGAACTGAAAGACGTCCTCGCTCTGGGATACCAAAAGGCCCGTTCGCTCTCGCATGACACGAACCACTCGGTCCACCCAGCCATCGGGAGGTTCATTGCCAGAAACTTCCCTCAGCAGTTCCCTCCGGATGTCGTCATGCGACACATCCCCGCAGCCATTCGCCTTTCGATGCCGTAGGGCGTCGCACTGGGCTCGCCATGCGATCCTCCACAGCACGCTTTCGAACCCGTTTCGATCCATACCCACCTCGCGCAATGTCACGGCAAGCCCGGGCACGGCCTCCCCATCGTCGCTCCGTCGCGCATCCCACCGGTGCAACAGCAACTCGATGACATCCTTGTACAGGAGCGCGCGGTTCTCCGGCAGTTCGTTGACGCCCGCCTGAAGAAACGACATCACCGTGAGCAGCAGCGGGTTGCCCGCCAGCCTGCGCAACTCCGCCCGGCCCGGGTCAGCAATCGACGAGAGCAGCTTGCTGGCCTTCAAATCTGCCTCTTCCAGCGTCATCCCGCACCGTTCCTTCTGAACCTTGAACCATGTCGTGACAAACTCCCGGATCTTCTCGTCGTCGAACTCCTGCAAGGTCGCGGACTCAAATCCCGCCCAGCGGTTCCCTTTGCGCGCATAGGTCACCTTCCGGCTTGTCGCCACCACTCGCGCCATGGGTGCCTTCGTGCAGAGGTCCTCCGCGCATCCCCTGACAAACTTCGCCATGTCGGGATTTGCCATCTCGTCGATGCCATCGAGAAGGCATAACACCCATCCCTTCTCAGCCGCATGACGCATCCACGCAACACCCGGGATCTCGTCCGGCTGTAGCTCCTTCTTTTCGAGGAACTCCCATAGGTAGTGTGCGCTGGGCTTCGGCAACCGAGGCCCTTGGTTCTTGCCGCCCCCGCCTCGGCCCGGCTCCAACAACGTTGCCCCGGCCCACTCCACGAATCTCCGCAGCACCCATACCACCGGAACCAAACTGCATTGGTCCCGCGACCATCCGTCGGGACCCTTGGCCAACGCCTGATCCTCGGGCATTCGCAGCCGTGCGAGGTTCCATGTCAGGTAATTCAGGAGCGAGGACTTGCCCGACCCTGCATCACCAAGAATCACGCAGCAGCGGTTGTCCCTCACAAACTCAAGGGCCGTCACCGCAACCGACTCGCCTGCGGCCCGGGTCACGCTTGACTTGGTCTTCGCCTCCTTCTTCAGGGCTTCAACCTCTGCCGCAGTGAGCTTGCGCGTGCGATCCGTTGCAACGCCCACATAGACATGGTCCAACCCCATTTGTTGTTCCTTCTCCTGCGCGCCCACGCGGTCCTCCACGACCCTCTGCAACGGCAGCCGACGCGCCTCCCGCTCGATGCGCCGCAAGTAAAGCATCACACGCTCCACGACCTCGTCGAAGCCCGCATCCTTCGTCGGCACGTTCGTCGTGTTCGCCGACCTCCCCTTCCCCACGCCTCCTTTCGACCACCCCATCCTGCCCTCTGGCATGCGATCACCTTGTCCCTTGCCCCTCCGTCGCACCGTCCATCCCGTGGTGCCCCCGTCATCCTGGAGTTCCGCCGATTCTGAATCCTGATGGAATCTCCAGCGCGCGCCCGATTGGCTCGCCTTGCGCGGCCAAAGGCGGATCTGGCATTGGTCACCGACAAACTCAATGCGACCCTCGCAGTAGCCATGCCGCCGGTCCGTCTTCACCGGGTCCCCATATCCTTCCTGGCTCCAAAGGGACGGCGCCTGCCAATGATTCCGTTGCGGGGCACCCCCGACGGACTCCGACCTCATGAAACCCTGGTGCATGTGTCCAAACAAATGCACGGCGAACGTGCCCGCCTGGTACACCTCGTCGAATCCCGACTTCCTAAACGCCTCCGAGAGCCATTCCTTGGGATGATGGGTCATCAGGAGGCTCGCATCATGGTCATGGATCCAACCTGGAAGACTCCCGTCGCAGGCATCCTGAATCTGCATGGGATTCATCGCGAGCCGCCCCTCGTAGTTCCCGCCAGCCAACTGCAGGAACGTCGTGTTGACCCCGGCAATTCCAACCTGGACGCCCATGGGCAGTTGAAGGGTCGCAGCAAAGTCCCCCGGGAAAAGTCCCGCCTTCATGGAAAAACCGGCTCGGGCTGGATTCGCGTTCCACTTCGCAGACGCACGCTTCCACCAGTCTGAATAGTTTTGAAGGCACTTTGCGATCTCCGTTTGGTACTCTTGCCCCTTCTTGTCCCACAGTTTCTCCAACAACCTTTTCCCAATGGGTTGCTCCAGCAATCCGTCCAGCGCCGACGAGGCATTCCCGGCGTCCGGCCGGGCCAGGTCATGGTTTCCGGGAACGGCCAGCAGCCATGGGTTGGTCGTGCCCATCTTGCGCAACTCCTCGCGCAGGGGATCGAGAAACTCCGAATCGAGCCGATTGAATTGCTCGGCCGTTCCGCTCTGCACGAGGTCCCCCGAGAACAGGATGGCATCCCAAGGACCGTGCTTCGCGTGTCGTTGCTTCAGATCCTCAAAGAAAGCTTGGCGGACATTGGCCAAGATTGCCGTGTTGCGCTCGGATCCAAAGTGCAAGTCCGACAAGTGCAACCACCTGAAGCACGGGTCACTCATGGGATGAGGGGATTCGTGGGCGAGTCATGGGGCCCTCGACACGCGGGCTTTTCGGTCCCTGGCCGTGTGGGGCTGGGCGGGACCGGGTGCCGGTCGGCCGCCGGGTCCCATGGCACACGTCCATGGGGTTGCTGGGGATGACATCCATGCTCGGAAGGCTTCATGGCGTACCAAATCCACCGCCCCGATGCCAAGCAGCAGTTCCTTCCCCTGATCCGCGCGCAGACCGCCCTTGTCCGGCCGATCCCGCCCCGCCCGGCATCTCGTACGTGGAACCGGTGGCATGGCTGCGCGCCCGGCAAACTCCGACGCGCCCCTGAAGATCTCGGGCGTGTTCGGGACCATTCCATGAGCCCTAGAGGTCATGCAGGCCCGTTCCGGATCGGCCAGCAAAGGAGGGCGGCCTTTCCAACCCGCCGCTTGGTGCCCCGCCGCGTGAGAGCACGCGGCGATCCGCGTTCACCTGGAACTGCTTCATCTCCGCGTCAAATGAACCGCGATCCATGGGCGGCCCACGAGGACTCCAGCCCACGGACACCGTCCGCAGGAACGCGAAGGCCCTCGTTTTCGTGTATTTCGTGTATTTCGTGGTTCCACAAACCCCGAGGTGCGGACCGGTTGCATGCGTGGACGATGCCGCCTGCCTGCTGCCGACGGTGCGTGCAAGGAAGCCATGCGATGTGCTTCAACGCCGTGCAGGGTTGGAACCACGAAACACACGAAATACACGAAAACCCGAGCCCACCGGCCCCATGCAACGGATGCGGCATGGCGCGTTTCGTGGGGGAAGTTCTCATGCGCCCCATCCCCTGGGACCGCGCCCGTCCTCGGGCGCATCCCTCATGCCCTTTCCAACGTCCTGCGGCGGCCGGGGACGGCCGCGCTCCCAGGACGCCCCATGCCCTGGGACCGCGCCCGTCCCCGGG
>CAIRNV010000317.1 GCA_903880005.1 uncultured Verrucomicrobiota bacterium
CCCCCGGGGGAGGGGAGGCAGGGGTGCAACCGAGCCCATTGGGCGCCCTGAATTTAGCCATGAGCCCATGCGCGTCGGGTAACACCCTTTTGGCGCAACGAATTACGGCGTCGGGTAACAGTTACTTCTGGCGCACGGCGCCCGCTTGCGTCGTCCCCGCTTCAGCTTGGGACCGTGGCCCGGCGCAATGAGGGCGTGCTAATCATGCCGGACGGCGCAGCATCGACGTGGGGATGACATCCACGAAGGAGAGGCGGTTGCTGTGGTTGCTGGCGGCGGTGCAGTTCGCGCACGTGGTGGACTTCATGATCCTGATGCCGCTGGGTCCCGGGTTCATGCGGATGTGGTCGATGGAGCCCGCCGCCTTCAACCGGTTGGTTTCCGTGTACACGGTGGTGGCGGGCGTGAGCGGGTTGCTGGCGGCCCCGTGGATGGACCGCTTCGACCGGCGGCCGATGCTGCTGCTGTTCCACGGGGCGTTCAGCGTGGCGTCGTGGGCGTGCGCCTGCGCTCAAACGCCCTTGCAACTGCTGGTGGCGCGCGGGTTCAGCGGGTTGGCGGGCGGGTTGGCCGGCACCACGGTGATGGCCATCGTGGGGGACGTGGTCCCGCCTTCGCGGCGGGGTGAAGCGATGGGCATCCTGACGACGGCCTTCTCGGCGGCGGCGGCATTGGGCGTCCCCATCGGGCTCTATCTGGCCCGGGCGCTGGGATGGCAGGCCCCGTTTGTCGTGCTGGGCCTGCTCGTGATGGCGAACGGGTTGTTGCTTGCCCGGATGCTTCCGCCGGTGAGGGCCCACTTGGAGCATCCGCGGCCGGTGGGCGGGCTGCGGGCGCTGCTGGGCCTGTTGCGGCAACCCCCCGTGGGCCGCGGATTGGCCTTCATGGCCGTCCTCGTCTTCGGCCACTTTGCCATCATCCCGCTGCTGGCACCCCACCTCGTGGGCGACCTCGGACTGCCGGAGGCGGCGGTGCCACTCGTGTACCTGGTCGGCGGCGTGGCGTCGGCGTGGACCGGGCCGTGGATTGGTCGGCTGTCCGACCGGCTTGGGCGGCGTCGCGTGTTCGGATGGCTGGTGTTGGCGGCGATCCCGCTGACCTTGGCGATCGCGTTGCCTGGGGCCTTGCCCCCGTGGTTGGTCGTGCTGTTGGCGGGGAGTTACTTCGTGTTCGGCAGCGGCCGGTTCGTCCCGGCCCAGGCCTTGCTTTCCACGGTGGTCATGGCCCGGGACCGCGGCGCGTTCATGAGCCTGGCCTCGTGCGTGCGCGACCTCGCGGGCGGGTTGAGCGCGACGCTGGGGGGCGCCTTGGTGGCGCGCACGGCGTCGGGCGGCCTCCAGCACTTCGGGCGCCTGGGCTGGATGGCGGCGGCGGCGGCCCTCGTCACCCTGTGGCTGGTCCGGACGCTGCGGCATGCCGAGGAGCCTCCTCGCGCAGGAAGCGCCCCGTGATGCTGTCCGGGTGATGGGCCACTTGGTCCGGCGTGCCCGCGACCACGAGCCGTCCGCCCTCGGCACCGGCGCCCGGGCCGAGGTCGATCAACCAGTCCGCCTGGCGCACCAACTCCAGGTTGTGCTCGACCACCAGCACCGAATGCCCGGCTTCCACCAACCGATGAAACGCGCCCACGAGGATGCGGACGTCGTCGAAATGCAGCCCCGTGGTCGGCTCGTCGAAGACGAAGAGCGTCGGTTTCTCGCGCCGATGGGCGGGACGGTCGCTCCATTCCGCGAGGTGGCTTGCCAGCTTCAGGCGTTGGCATTCGCCGCCGGACAACGTGTTGACGGGTTGCCCGCAACGCAGGTAGCCGAGGCCGACGTCCAGCAAGGGTTGCAATCGCGCCGCCGCGCGCCTCGCCGACCGCGAGTCACGCAACCCATCCAGAAACGCCACGGCATCCTCCACCGTCGCATCCAGGAAGTCCGCGATCGACCACGACGCCCCCTTGGGGCCGTCCACCTTCACCTCCAGGATGTGCTCCTGGTAACGCCGCCCGTGGCAGGCCGGGCAACGCACGTACACGTCCGACAGGAACTGCATCTCGATCTTCTCATGCCCCGCGCCCCCGCAGCGCTCGCAGCGACCCTGGCCGGAATTGAAGGAAAACGCGCCCTCCGCCAGCCCACGCGCCTCGGCCGCCGGTGACGCGGCCCACGACTCCCGAACATGATCGAAGGCCCCCACGTACACCGCCGGGTTCGATCGCGGGGTCCGCCCGAGCGACGTTTGGTCCACGAGCAACACCGACCCGAGCCCCGGCACCGGCCCCAGTTCGGCGGCCCCCAGATCGCCTTCGGGCCCGGCCTCGCCGCCGTCCGCGGTTTCCTCCCGGTCAGGGCTGGCCTCGCCCGGGGCCGCGTTGTCCTCCAGTCGCGATTGCAGCAACGGGAGCAACACCTCGCGGACCAGCGTCGTCTTGCCCGAGCCCGAAACGCCCGTCACCACGACCAACCGTCCGAGCGGGATGTCCACCGCGAGGTCGATGAGGTTGTTGCGCGAGGCGTGCCGGATGCGAAGCGCGGGCGTTGCCGGGTCTTCGAGACGCACCTCGCGTCCCGGCGGCGCCGGCAACGCGCGACGCCCCAGCAGGTAGTCGGCCGTCAACGAGGCCGTTGCCGACCCGAGGTTGGAGGGCGGGCCCTCGAAGACGATGGAGCCGCCGGTCTCGCCGTGCCCGGGGCCGAGGTCCACCAGGTGGTCCGCCGCGCGCATCACGGCGGGCTCGTGCTCGACGACGACCACCGTGTTCCCGATGTCGCGGAGCCGGGCGAGGATGCCGATCAAGCGCTCCGTGTCGCGCGGGTGCAGTCCCACGGAGGGCTCGTCCAGAACGTACAACGTGTTGACCAGGCGCGACCCGAGGCACGTCGTGAGGTTGACCCGGGCGGTCTCGCCCCCCGAGAGCGTGCGCGTCGGCCGGTCGAGCGTGAGGTAGCCCAGGCCCGCCTCCGCAAGGAACCCCAGCCGCGATTGCATCTCGGAGAGGACCTGCCCCAGCGGCTCGTGCGATTGCGGGCGATGGTGGAGGGCCATGGCCTCGACGCATGCGAGCGCCTGGGAAACGGGCCAGGCGTTGAACTCGGCGAGCGTGATGGACCCGGCCCCGGTTCCGTCGAGCCCGCCCGGCGGCAAGGGAAGCCGATGCAGCAACGACCCTTCATTGAAGCGGCGCCCCTTGCAGGAAGGGCAGGGGCGGTAGCTGCGGTAACGCGACAGCAACACCCGGACGTGCATCTTGTACGCCTTGCCCTCCAACCAGCGGAAGAACCCTCTCACCCCGTACCAACGCCGCGGCCAGCCTCGCGCCGGATCGTCAGGGACGTAGTCCGGATCCCCGTCCATCACCCATCGACGATGTTCCTCGGAGAGTTGCGAGAACGGCACGTTCATGGGCACGCCCGCCTTCTTCGCCGCTCGGGAAAGGTCCGTCTGGCATTCGGAACTCATGCCGGTTTGCCACGGCCGCACGGCCCCCTCGGCCAGCGTCTTCGACCGGTCCGGCACCGCCAGGTTGGGGTCGATGCCGATCACGCGGCCAAACCCCTTGCACTCCGGGCACGCGCCCACGGGGTGGTTGAAGGAAAACAAAGCGGGCGTGGCATCCCGGTACTCGATGTCGCAGGGCGCGCAGTGAAGCCCCTCGCTGAAGCATCGCCACGCCTCGCCGTCCGCCCGTCGCACGGCCAATCGTCCGCGCCCGAATTGATACGCCTGCTCGCAGGCCTCCACGAAGCGCGCCCGGCCGCCCTCGCCGAGTCGGACCCGATCCACCACGACGACGAGCGCCTTCGGGGGCGCGTCGGTGATGTCCCCGGCGACGTCCTCGACGCGCCGAATGGCCCCCTCATGCAGGACGCGCACGAAGCCCTGCCTCGCCAGCAACGACAACTGCTCGGGCACCGGGATCTTGTCCGACAACGGCAGGTCGAACGTGACCAGCGCCTCGGTCCACGCGGGACGTGCCCCCGCCTGGTCCTCGCCCGGCGTCCGGTAGGGCGCGGCGATCTCGCGCATCATGCCGTCGGGAGGGGCGCCCGGGACCACCCGTCCCTTCGCCCTCGGCGCTTCGGGGCCGGCGTGGGCGAGGACCTCGGACCAGACGAGCTGCGGTGGCTCGCGTCGCACGGGTTCGCCGCAGGCGCGGCAGTGCAGGACGGAGAGTTGATGCCACAGCGCCTTCGAGTGCTCGGACAACTCCGTCATGGTTCCCACGGTCGAGCGGGTGGTGCGCACGGCGTTGCGCTGCTCGATGGCGATCGCAGGCGGGATGTTCTCGATCCGGTCCACGGCGGGCTTGTCCATCCGGTCGAAGAATTGCCGGGCATAGGGCGAGAAGGTCTCGATGTAGCGCCTCTGCCCCTCGGCGTAGAGCGTGTCGAACGCGAGGGAACTCTTCCCCGAGCCGCTCAGGCCGGTCACGACCACGAGGCGCCCCGTGGGCAGGTCGAGGTCGAGGTTGCGCAGGTTGTTCTGGCGCACGCCCCGGAGACGGATGCAGCGAGGGTCAGGACGCGCGGGCGCGTCGCTCGGCTTCGACATGGGCGGCCATGGTATGGCCGAAGCCCAAGGGGTCAAACGCGGGAACCCGGCCGATCTTGGATGACAGGCGGCGGATGGCATTCCGGGGACCAGTTTTGAATTGCTTCCTCCCTCCCCGGGCCGCTTGGGTTGGGCTTACACCGCCATGCTCATTCACGTTTCCCACGACGGCCGGCAGCAGGGGCCGTTCCCGTTGTCCGAGGTCAACGCCATGCTGGCCGACGGCCGGCTCGCCCCGTTTTCCACGATGGCATGGCACGAGGGATGCCCCGATTGGATCCCCTTGGCCCAGGTGCCGGGGGTCGCCATGCCGGGCGATCCAACGCCGCCGGCGGCCGCCGTCCCCAGCGTGGCCGTGCCCCCGTTCCCCGCCGCGAGCCAAGGCCCGTCCTCCGTCGCCGTTCCCTCGCGCGAGGCCGCCGTCGTGAGCACGGTCATCCCCTACAAGAACCCCATGGCCCTGACGGCCTATTACCTCGGCATCTTTAGCTGGATCCCCTTCCTGGGCGGCATCCTGGCGTTGCCGGCCGTCGTCCTGGGCGTGCTGGGGCTCCGGCACCGAAGCAAGAACCCGCAGGCCAAGGGCGCCATCCATGCGTGGATCGGGATCTCCCTCGGCACGCTGTCGGTCGTGGGTCATGGCGTTGGGGTGGCCGCGATGCTCCTGTGAAACATCCGGGAAACCTTGCCCCCGGCCCGTGCGTCTAAATCCGGTAGGGGAGGCCTTCGGTGGCCGGCGCGCGCCACGCGGTGGCGCAAGGCCGGCGTCGCCGAGTCCGGCAGCCCGAGACAATGCATGGGGCGCGCGCGTGATATGAGTTGGGCGATGGCACTGGGGCTGGTGGCCTGCGTTGCGTCGTGGACGCACGGCGCCGAGCCGTCGCCGGGCGCCTACCCGCGCGGCCTGCGGGCGGACGACCCGGCCGCAGCGTCCTTTTGGTCGTTCCAGCCCGTGCGTTCCCCGTCCTTGCCCCCGGTCCAGGACGCCACGTGGCCACGAGGCGACCTCGACCGCTTCATCTTGGCGGGCTTGGAGGCCAAGGGCCTGCACCCGGTCGGGGACTCGGATCCCCAGGCCTTGGCACGACGCCTGGCGTTCGACCTGACGGGATTGCCGCCCGACCCGGCCACGCTGTCGGAGTTCGTGGCCCACCCGACCCCCGCCGCGTGGGAGGCGATGGTGGACCGCTGGCTGGCCTCGCCGGCGTTCGGCGAGCGTTGGGGACGGCACTGGCTGGACGTCGCCCGCTATGGCGAAAGCACCGGCAAGGAACGCAACAACACCTTCCCGGAGGCCTGGCGTTACCGTGACTGGGTCATCCATGCCGTGGCCTCGGACATGCCCTACGACGACTTCGTCCGGCGACAGGTGGCGGGGGACCTGCTGCCGGTGACCGACGCAGCGGAGCGCGACGCCAACCTGGTGGCGACGGGTTTCCTCGCCCTGGGCCCCAAGGGGCTCAACGAACGACGACGCGAACAGTTCGTGATGGACGTCGTGGACGAGCAGATCGACGTGACCACGCGGGCCGTGATGGGCGTGTCCGTGGCCTGCGCCCGATGCCATGACCACAAGTTCGACCCGGTTTCCCAGCGCGATTACTACGCGATGGCCGGGATCTTCCGGAGCACGCAGACCCTCTACGGCACGAACGCCGAACGGGGAAACCGGCAGCCCTCCGGCCTCTTCGTCCTGGGCCGAGGCAAGGATCGTGACGATCTCCAGCCTGCGGAACCTCCCCCGCAACGTCCCAGGGCCCCGGGGGCGGTCGCACGTCGGGCCACGCGGCGAGCCCAGGGCAACATCAACGTGGCGATGGATCCCGAGCGGCCCATGCCCGCGTTGCCCCCGGCCGACGCCCCCCGTGCCATGGGCGTCCGCGAGGGGATCCCGCATGACAGCCCGTTCCTCGTCCGGGGCGAGGTCAGCCAAAAGTCGGGTCGCGTCCCACGCGGCTTCGTGTCGGTTCTCGGAGGCGGGAAGGCCCCGGAGATTCCGCCGGACGCGAGCGGTCGCTTGCAGCTCGCCGAGTGGTTGGTGCGCCCGGGCAACCCGTTGACGGCGCGCGTGGCGGCCAACCGGGTCTGGATGCACCTCATGGGTCGCGGGATCGTGGGGACCCCCGACGACTTTGGGTTCAACGGCGACCGCCCCACCCACCCCGAATTGCTCGACTACCTCGCGACGCGCCTCGTGGAGGGTGGATGGTCGATCAAGCGATTGGTGCGCGAGATCGTGCTGAGCCGTTCCTACGCCTTGTCGTCCTCCATGGACGCGCGGGCGCATGAGTTGGACCCCGACAACACGCTGCATTGGCGGTTCGAGCCGCGTCGGCTGGACGCCGAGTCGTTGCGTGACGCGATGTTGTCCGCCAGCGGCCTCCTCGATCGCGATCCGCCCAAGGGGTCGCCTGTGTCCCGCATGGGCGATGGCCCGGTGAGGCGCCCGCCGCCTGCGGAGGCCCTGGACGACGTGATGAGGCGGCGGTCGGTGTACCTGCCCGTGGTGCGTGGGTTTGTCCCGGAGGCGTTGGAGTTGTTCGACTTCGCGGAGCCAAGCCTGCTGGTGGCGGAGCGCGACACCACCAACGTGCCGTCGCAAGCGCTGTACCTGATGAACAGCCCGCAGGTGATCGCTTGCTCCCGGGCGTTCGCACGACGCCTGCTGGCCGAAGCGGGCCCCGGGCCGCGCGAACGGGTGACGTGGGCGTATCGACTGGCCTTGGGGCGTGCCCCCACGGCCCATGAGATGGCGCGGGCCCTTGAGTTTGTCCGGGACGAACGCATGGGCGCGACGGATGAGTCCCCCGCTGGCGTGGCCGGCCCCGCGAAAAGGCCCGGCGACCGACTCCGGGCCGGCGAGGCGGCCTGGATGGCCTTCACCCAGGCGTTGCTGGCGTCGGCCGAGTTCCGTTTCCTTCGTTGAATCACCCTGGAGATGAACCCGCCATGAATGCCAACGCACCCGGGACGATGCCTTCGGGTCGGTCCCAAGCGGAACGTGCCAGCCGAGCCAGCCAGGAACGCTCGCCACGCCCGTTCAGTCGCCGGAGCCTGCTCCAGTCGGTGGCGGCGGGCTTTGGCTGGATGGCGTTTGGGGGCTTGGCGGCGGGGGCGGGGGCCGGCGATGCCACGGACGGCCCGTTGGGACGGCGCGCGCCGCATTTCAAGCCGACGGCGCGTCGCGTGATCTTCCTGTGCATGCAAGGCGGGCCGTCCCAGCTCGACCTGTTCGATCCCAAGCCGCGGCTGCAACGGGAGCATGGACGGCCGGGCGGCGCCCGCGGCTCGGGCAGCAAGTGGGTGGGGTCGCCCTTCACCTTTCGCCAGCATGGCGAGAGCGGGCTCTGGATCTCCGAGCTGATGCCACGCCTGGCGCGCCATGCAGACCGCTTGTGCGTGGTGCGCTCCATGCACACGGACATCCCGAACCACCCCCAGGCGTTCATCCAGCTCCACACCGGGAGCGCCCGCTTCGTGCGTCCCTCCATGGGCGCATGGGTCCTGTACGGGCTCGGCACCGAGAACGAGAACCTTCCCGGCTTCATCACCTTGTCGCCCCCGCGGCAGTTCGGGGCGCAAAACCATGGCAGCGCCTTCCTGCCGGCCGTGTATCAAGGGACGCCCATGGGCGCGGCCCGGGACGGAAAGGTGGCGGCGGCCCTCGGCAACGTGCGCCATCCCGTGCTCCGCCCGGCCCAGCAGGCGCGGCAGCTGGGCCTCGTGCAGGAGATGAACCGCGAGTTCCTCCATGCCACCGACGGCCACCCGGAGGTGGAGGGCGTCATCCAGTCGTTCGAGCTCGCCTTCCGCATGCAGGCGGAGGTGCCCGGGTTGATGGACCTGTCGTCCGAGTCGGCCGCCACGCTGGCCCGATACGGGGTGGATGCGCCGGGCACCGACGGCTTCGCGAGGCAATGCCTTCTGGCGAGGCGCTTGGCCGAGGCGGGCGTGAGGTTCATCGAGGTCAACCACGGCGGATGGGACCAGCACCAGAACCTGGAGGCCGACCTCCGCCGAAACACCCATGCCATCGACCAGCCGATCGCCGCGCTGCTCTCCGACCTCGAGTCCCGCGGCATGCTGGACGAAACCCTCGTCGTGTGGGGCGGTGAATTTGGGCGGACGCCCGACAGCCGCCGGGCCGATGGCCGGGACCACAACGCCAAGGGCTTCACCTTTTGGATGGCGGGCGGCGGGGTGGACGCCGGGCGGGCCTACGGTTCCACCGACGAGCTGGGCATGCAGGCGGTGGAGCATCCCGTCCATGTCCATGACCTGCACGCCACGATGCTTCATTGCCTCGGCTTGGATCACGAGCGCCTCACGTATCGGTACGGCGGGCGCGACCATCGCCTCACCGACGTGAAGGGCTCCGTCGTCCGAGGCATCCTTCGCGACCGGACGTGACGGCGGCGGTCGCACGGTTGACTCCATGGGGTGTCGGGGGTTGGGTAGGGGCGTTCCAGCCATGAATCGCAGAGCGTTCCTCCTTGCCGCCGCCGTTGCACCGGCCGCCTCACACCTCCTCCACGCCCAGTCCCGGAAGTCGTACACGTTCGGGCTCGTGGCCAAGTCCCAGGGCAACGCCGTCTTCCAGGTGGCGCGCGTGGGCGCCGAGGCCGCCGCCAAGGAACTCGGCGAGAAGCATGGCCTCAAGCTACGCATCGACTGGCGCACGCCCAACGACGAGGACGCCCAGAAGCAGGCCGAGGCCATCGAGCAACTCGTGCTGGCGGGCGCCGACGGCATCGCGGTCAGTTGCAGCGACGCCAACAAGCTCACGTCGGCCATCGACAAGGCGGTGCTTTCGGGCGTGCCCGTGGCGACGTTCGACTCGGACGCGCCGGCGTCGAAGCGGCTCGTGACCTACGGCGTGGACGACCAGAAGTGCGGCGAGCAGGTGATGGTGGAGCTGGCGCGCGAGATGGGCGGCAAGGGCGTCGTGGCCATCCTCGCGGGCAACCAAAATGCCCCGAACCTCCAGCGCCGCGTGGCGGGGGTGAAGGCCGAGGCCGCCCGGCACCCGGGCCTTCGCGTCCGCGAGACCTACTACCACCGCGAGACCCCCCAGGACGCCGCCGCCGCGATCGAGCGCGCCATGCAGGCGAGCCCGGACATCACCGGCTGGGCCTTGGTGGGTGGTTGGCCCCTCTTCACGGAGAACGCGCTCCGTTGGCAGCCGGGCACGGTCAAGTGCGTGAGCGTGGACGCCTTGCCCATGCAGCTCGCCTACCTGCGCTCCGGGCACGTCCAGGTCCTGCTCGCCCAGCAGTGCTTCCAATGGGGCTATCGCTCGGTCGAGCACCTCCTCAACAAGGTCCACTTCCGCAAGGACCCGCCCTCCGCGAAGGACGTCAGCCCGCTCGAACGCGTGACCCGGGAGAACGTCGAGGCCTACGGCGCCAACTGGAAGAAGTGGCTGCCCAAGTGACGGGCGCGCCCCGTTGGATTCGGATCCTTCACGAGGACGACCAACTCCTCGTCGTCCACAAGCCCGCCGGGCTCGTGTGCCATCCCTCCAAGGGCGACGCCGCATCGAGCCTCGTCGGAAGGGTCCGCCTTCACCTTGGGCCGGATTCCACCCCCCAGATGGTCCACCGGCTCGACCGCGAGACCAGTGGCGTCATGGCCTTCGCCAAGACCCACGAGGCCGCCCTGGAACTCCGCCGGCTTTGGCATTCGGGCTTCGTCTCCAAGGGCTACCTCGCCATCGTCCATGGCCATCCCTGCGCCGACGCCGGCCTCGTGGACGCGCCCATCGGTCCGGACGCCGGGTCGCCCGTGGCCGTGCGGGACCGGGTGCGACCCGATGGGGCGCGGGCGTTGAGCCGGTGGAGGGTTAGCCGTCGGTGGGAACGTCCGGAGGGTGCGTTTGCGCTGGTCCACGCTTGGTTGGACACGGGCCGCAAGCACCAGGTGCGCATCCATCTGGCGCACCTCGGGCATCCCTTGGTGGGTGACAAGCTCTACGGGGCCGACCCCGCCGCGTACCTCGCCTTCGTCGAGCGGAGGCTGACCCCGGAGCAGCGGGCGACGTTGATGCTCCCATGCCATGCGTTGCATGCGCATCGGCTGTGGTTCCCGTGGGGCGGGGTCGAGCGCGAGTTCGTCTCGTCGCCCGAACCCATGTTCCGCTCGTTTCTGGAGGGCCGAATCGTCCCGTGGCAAGACGACCTGTTCGACCCAAGGAAACCCTCCGAGCCGTTGTCGGAAGACGGGCAGTAGGCCGGGGCGATGTGGCGGGCAGGACGGGCAGTAAGGCGTGCCTCCTCCTGGGAGCGCGGCCGTCCTCGGCCGCTGCGGGGCGTGGGAAGGGGCATGAAGCTTGCGCCCGGGGACGGGCGCGGTCCCAGAGGGGCGAGACCTGGGAGCGCGGCCGTCCCCGGCCGCTACGAGGAGGGGCGGTGGGGCGTGGGAAGGGGCATGAAGCTTGCGCCCGGGGACGGGCGCGGTCCCAGGAGGGGCGTGACCTGGGAGCGCGGCCGTCCTCGGCCGCTGCGAGGAGGGTCGGTGGGGCGTTGGGAAGGGGCATGAAGCTTGCGCCCGGGGACGGGCGCGGTCCCAGAGGGGCGAGACCTGGGAGCGCGGCCGTCCTCGGCCGCTGCGAGGCGTTGGGAAGGGGCATGAAGGTTGCGCCCGGGGACGGGCGCGGTCCCAGAGGGGCGTGACCTGGGAGCGCGGCCGTCCTCGGCCGCTGCGAGGCGTTGGGAAGGGGCATGAAGCTTGCGCCCGGGGACGGGCGCGGTCCCAGAGGGGCGAGACCTGGGAGCGCGGCCGTCCCCGGCCGCTCCCCAAAGGCACCCAGGGATTTTGTGCGTGGATTCCAAGGGTCCGGCCGGGCTTGAATCGAGGCATGCACTCCCCTTCTGGAACGCCCGTGTTGAACCTGACCCGACGCCGCTTCGCCTCGGGACTGCTGGGGGCCGTCGTCGCCTCCGGCATGGCCCCCGCCTTCGCCGCCGATGGGCCGGCGTCGCGCCGGGTTCGCGTGGGGGTGATGGGCTTGGGGCGCGGCATGGATCATGTGACGGCCTTGCTGAACGTGCCGGGCGCGGAGGTGGCCTGCGTCTGCGACGTGGACGAGCGACGCCGGGACGCGGCCGTGCAACGGGTGTTCGGCAAGACGGGACGGCGTCCGGGATCGGTGGCGGATTTCCGGCGCATGCTGGAGGACCCGGCGATCGACGCGATCAGCATTGCCGCGCCGAACTTCTGGCATGCGGTGGCGGCGGTGATGGCGTGCAAGGCGGGGAAGCATGTGTACGTGGAGAAGCCCGGCAGCCACAACGCGCACGAGGGCATGCGGCTGGCGGAGGTGGCCCGCGCCACGGGTCGGGTGGTCCAACTGGGGACGCAACGCCGCAGCGCGCCCTCGGTGCGCCAGGCCATCGACGAGTTGCGCGCCGGCGTCATCGGGCCCGTCCGCATGGCGCGGTGCCGATACGACAACGCGCGCACGGGCATCGGGCGGGGCAAGCCGGCGCCGGTGCCGTCATGGCTCGACTACGGGTTGTGGGAGGGGCCGGTGCCGTCGCGTCCCTACGTGGACAACCTGGTGCATTACCAATGGCATTGGCGCTGGCACTGGGGCGGGGGCGAGCTGGCGAACAACGGCCCGCACGCGCTCGACATCGCGCGCTGGGGCCTCGGGGTGCAGTTCCCCAGGCGGGTCACGGCGAATGGCGCGCGACTGCACTTCGACGACGACCAGGAGACGCCGGACACGTTGACGGCGCACTTCGACTTCGGGACGGCCGGCATCCTCTGGGATCATTCGAGCTGCCACCCGCGCAAGGGGGACGCGCCGGGCTTCGTCACGTTCTACGGCGACGGCGGCATGCTGGCGTTGGATGCGTCGGGTTCGTACCGGGTGCTGGACGCGGCGGGCAAGGAATTGCGGGCGGTGAAGGGCGGCTACAACGACCAGGCGCACTTCGGGAACTTCGTGGATGCCATCCGCGACGGCTCGCCCTTGAACGCGCCGGTGACGGACGGGGTGCGGAGCGTGCACCTGTGCCACCTGGGGAACATCGCGTGGCGGACGTCGGGGGCGGTGGACGTGGACCCGGCAACCGGGGCGTTGCGCGGGGCGACGCGAGGGCAGCGACGGCTCTGGGCGAGGGAATATCGCCGGGGCTGGGGCGTGTGATCGGGGGGCGTGAGGCGCGGGGGTCAGCCGGGGGTGGCGGGATCGGGGGGCGGCGCGGATTCCTTGGCCTTGAAGGTGGTGGAACCCTTGTAGCGGCCGGCCTTGACCTCGAGTCGGTACTCGATGCCGGGCTGGAGCTTCTCGGCCTTGGAACGTTCGTCCTTGAGCTTCATGCCCCGGGGGATGCGTCCGTAGAGGAGGGCCTTGGTGGGGACGGAGTTGCTGGTGGAATCGAGCTGCCAAACGATCTTGGGCGCCTTGCCGGGGACGGAGGGCGTGACCTCGACGACGCGCACCTGGGTGAGCGAGTAGGCACCGTCGAGGGCGAACACGACGGGGTACAGGCCGTCGAAGCGTCCGGCGTTGGCCTCGGCGAGGCGGGCTTTGTTGCGTTCCTCGGCGATGGCCTTCATTTGGGCGGCGCGCGCCGCGTCCCGGGACCGTTCATTGGGGTCCTTGGAGCCGGGCTCCTTGGCGGCCGACTTGAGGGGGGGCTTCGCGGGGTCCTTGGCAGGGCCCTTGGCGGCCTCCGCGCCGGGGGTGGGTTCGTCGGCGGGACGGCGGGCCTGGGCGGCGCGCGCCTCGCGTTCCTTGCGGAGTTCGGCCGGGTTGGCTTCGCGGTCGCGAAACATCTGCCGTGGGGCGATGTCGCGGACCTGGGCCTGGATTTGGATGGGGTCGGGGTTGAGCCACTCGGTGTAGAAGAGCACGTAGCACGTGCCCAGCACCAACGAGGCGGCCAGCAGGGTCCAGGTTCTTCCCTTCATGATGAGGCGGGTGGGGTTCAGGGGGATTCGAGGCCGAGCTTGCGGGCCTCGTCGGTGACGGCCCAGAGGTTGAGGGGGGCGAGGGACCGCCCGAACCTCATGAAGCGCACGGAGCCGTCGGCCATGGTGTAGTCGGAGCCGCCGCCCCGGCCGCTCTTGGCGGAGTTGGCGTGGCGGTTTTGGTTGAGCTGGAGGAGGTCGTCGAACTGGTCGAAGTCCATGTGGAAGTGCCCGGAATCCTGTTCCTTCTCGCCGAGGAGAACGGTCTCGGAGGGTTCGCGGACGTCGTTTTCGCGGACGGTCTTCTCGCCGGCGCCCAGGATGCGGAGGAAGGCCATTTCCTCCTTGGTGAGGCGGAGCTTGTAGAGGTCGTTCCAGCCGTTCATGAGGTAGGTGCGCTGGGCGAAGTCGGCGGGGTGGGTGTTGCTGGTGACGAGGGAGGAGCCGCCGCCGATTTTTTGCCGGGGCGGGTCGGCGGGGCAACGGAGGACGCGGAGGTCCTTGTAGTAGGACAGGGCGGCAGTGGGCCAACGGTTGGTGACGGCGCGGGAGGGGTACCTCTCGTTGTTGTCGTCCGCGTACATCCGGATGGCGAGGCCGAGCTGGCGCTCGTTGTTGACGCAGGCGATGCGGCGGGCGGCGTCCTTGGCGCGGGCGAGTGCGGGCAGGAGCATGCCGGCGAGGATGGCGATGATGGCGATGACGACGAGGAGTTCAATGAGCGTGAAGGCCCGTCCGCGCTGCGACACGCTCGCCCGAGGTTCCCCTTGTCTTTCCCAATGCACGTTCATGTTGACCCTTCCTTGCCGCGCAAGGTTACCCCGTCCGCCTTCTTGCCAAGTGGCAGGTTGGGGTGTCCGACGCCGTCCTCGCCTTCGGGTTCAAGCGGTGGAAGACTGCGAAACATGAGAGGGGCGCCGCGCCGTGGGTTGGGTTGGGTTGGGTGGATGCTTCTCGCCCTGGCGGGGCCGCGCGTCGTGGGCGTGATCCCGTTCACCACGTCGCACCCGACGACGTACGAGCAGGAACCCGTGGCCTTGGGTGGCGGCGGATGGGCATGGACCGGGCGATTCGGGCCGTTCACGGGCGTGCCCATCGGACCCTCGTCGTTCATCACGGCCGCCCACATCGGGCAATCCGTGGGCACGTCGTTCACCTGGAATGGCCAGACCTATCGCACCGTGGCCACCGAGGGCGATGGGCAGTCCGACCTGCAAGTGTGGCACGTGTGCGGCGCGTTCCCTGGGTTCGCGCCCCGCGTGTCGTCGGACCTCAGGAAGGGCGAGGGGATCGTCGTGATCGGGCGAGGCACGGGCCGGGGCGACGAGGTGCTTGTGGACCGCGGGCTGGGGCCTGAGACGGCGGGTTGGCTCTGGGGTGCGAACAACGGCGTCCTGCGCTGGGGCACCAACACGGTGGACAGCGTCGCCGACGGATCCGTCGTGGGCCTCTACGGGCCGGTGGTGTTGTTCGATTTCGACGGCGATGCGGGCGACGACGAATGCTCGGTGTCGGTGGGCGACTCGGGCGGCCCGGTATGGGTGCAGCGATCCAACGAGTGGCAGCTCGCGGCCATCAACTTCGCGACCGACAGCGAGTTCCGCACGACGCCGGATGGGCCGATCTTGAACGGCGCCTTGTTTGATTTCCGGGGCTTGTATCGGCTCGGGAGCGGCGGCGTGTGGGAGTTGGAGCCCGCCAACGGCGACGTCCCCGCGCCGGCATCGTCCGTGTCCACGCGCCTGTGGCCCCGGCGGCAATGGGTGGACGGCGTCATCCTACGCGCGCCGGATCCCGCCGCCTTGCTGGCCGCGGGCCGGATCGACGGGCCCTTCGCGCCCGCCGTCGGGTCCTCGCACGATCCCGTTCGTCGCGAGTTCCGGATCCCCGTGGGCGTGGGCCCCGCCTTCTTTCGCGTATCCGGCCCCGCCGGCCCGATCCTGCGGGATATCCGCCTCGATGGGGCGCGGGTGGTGGTTCGGTATGACTAGGCCGTAACGATTCAGTTGGGAGGGAAGTGATTGCGAAGCAGATCGAGCCAGCACGACCGATCCGACTGAATCGTTGCGGCTAAGCCGGCTAGGCGATGCGTTCGAGGATGCGGTCCAGGTTGACGTGGCGGCTGATCATGTCGCGGATCAGCCGGATCTTTTGGGTGTCGTCGGGGCGCGTCTTGACCGTGAGGTCGTGGACGGCCGAGGCGACGGAGTAGCTGTCGGCGCGGGTGATGAGGACGGGGCAGGGGAAGGCCGCGACCAGCCGACGCATGGACGGCGAGGGTTGGATGTCGTCCGACAGGATGACCCCGGCGAGCTGGGTCTCGTCCTTGGCGGTGGCCTCGGAGGCGGCGAGGAGGACGTCCTCGCGGTCCGCCGGGCAGATCAGCAACGTGGCGGGCTGGAAGAGGCGGGTGACGTTGGCCGGGCCCATGGCGCCGATCACGACGCGTTGGACGATGTTGTGGATGCGCGGCCCCCCGGCCAGAACCTCGGCCCGCAACTCCTCGCGGATGAGGTCGAGGGTGGGCTTGGACAGGATGGGTTGATGGGGGATGACGCCGAGGAGCTCGAGCCCCTTCCGCTTCAGGCCGCGCTGCGCGAACTCGGTGATGTACTCGAGCTTCTCGGGCAGCACCTTGTTGAGGATCACGCCGATCACCTCGACGCCCTCCGCTGCAAACAGGGCCCGGTTCATGGCGACCTCGTCGATGGGGAGCCCGATGCCGCCCCGTGAGACGATGACGACCTTGGAGCCCAGCAGGCGCGCGACGGCGGCGTTGGAAAGGTCGAACACGGACCCGACGCCCGCGTGGCCGGTGCCCTCGATGAGGACGAATTGCTTCTCCCATGCAACGCGGTCGAAGGCCTTGTGAATACGCTTCACGAGCCAGTCGAGGTTCGCGTTCTGGAGGTACCGGCGCGTGAAGTCCGGCTCGACGGCGATCGGCGACATGTCCACCAGCGGGCAGTTCAGCCGGAACACCTTGTCCATCAGCACGGAGTCCTCGTCGATCTTCTGCTCGTCGATCTCCACGAAGCGCTGGCCGACGGGCTTGATATAGCCCACGCGCCCATACCGGCGCTCCAGGGCGGAGAGCAGGCCGAGCGACGTGGTGGTCTTGCCGTCGTTCTGGCGCGTGGCCGCGACGAAGATGCGGGGGGTGGTTGCGTTGAGGAGCATGGTTCAGTCCTCGCCGGGCAGGTGTTCCCCGGCGCCGGGGTAGAGCTTCGGGTACTCGATGCTTTGGAGGCCCACGATCGCGGCCACGCCCAGGATGTCGTGGGCGTTGGAGCCGCGCGACACGTCCGCCGCCGGGCGGTCCAGCCCCAACAGGACCTGGCCGTAGGCGTTCGCCCGGGCGATGTGCTGGATCATCTTCGACGCAATGTTGCCGGAGTTGAGGTCCGGGAAGATCAGCACGTTCGCCCTGCCGGCCACCTTGGACCCCGGCAGCTTTCGCGCGGCGATCTCGGGGATCAACGCGGCGTCCACTTGCAGCTCCCCATCGAAGTCCGCCTCCAGGAACTCCTCCTCCGCCCGCTTCTGGGCCAGTTCCGTGGCCGCCCTTACCCGCAGCACGGAGGGCTGGTGGGTGGTGCCCTTCGTCGAGTACGACAGGAACGCCACGCGCGGGCGCGAGCCCAGGATCTGCCGCGCCAATCGCGCCGTGGAAAGCCCAATGTCCGCCAGTTGGTCCACCGTGGGCTCCGGGATCACGCCGCAGTCCCCGAGGAACAGCACGCCGCGCTCCCCAAACCGCGTGTCCTCGATCTCCATCACCATGCACGACGCCGCCGTCGTCGTGCGCGGCGCCACCTTGATGATCTGGAACAGCGGCCGCAGCACCGACCCCGAGATCTCGTTGGTGCCCGACACCAACCCGTCCGCCTGCCGCATCCCCACCATCATGGCGCCGAAGTAGTTCGGCTTGATCATCGCCTCCCGCGCCTCCTGCTCCCTGATGCCCTTGGATCGCCGGATCATCTCGAAGCGCCGCACGAAGGAGTCCAGGTCCGGCGAGTCCGCCGGGTGGATGATCCGTATCCCCTCCAAGGACACGTTCAGCGCCGCCGCCGCCTCCTTCACCGCCCCGCGTTCGCCCAACAGGATCGGGACGCCCAACCGCAGCGAATGAAACTGCCGCGCCGCCTGCAACACACGCGGCTCCGTCCCTTCCGGAAACACAATCCGCTTGGGGTGACGCTGCAGCTTCTCGATGACGCCGCCGATGAATCGCATGACCCGACCCTGCCATCGGCGCGCCACGGGAGGCCAGTTGCGAATCATGCGCCCGGCGCGCGGAGGTGCAGCATCCTGGACGCCGCATCAGGGCATGCGGGCCGCGCCGTCGGGCGAAACCATCCCCCTGGCTGGGTCTTCAGGATTCGCCGTTTCCTGGGCAAGGATGCCCGCGACCTCCGCGTCGGCGACCTGTGGAAACGACGCATACCACTCCCCGACGCTGCGGAAGTTGGGCGGAGCGATCAGGACGACCCATTCGTCCGCGTCGGAACGCAGCCGCGCGAGCGTGTCCTGGGCGATCGTGGGAATGGCGGCCACGATTCGCCGGGCGCCACGCCTGCGGAGGCATTGGATGGCCGCCCGCAACGTGGAGCCGGTCGCCACCCCGTCGTCCACCAGCACCACCGTCTTGCCTCGAACGTCCCGCGCGGGCCGGCCTTGCCGGAAGACCTTCTCGCGACGCTCCAGCTCGCGCCCCTCGCGAAACGCAACGGCATCGATGGTCTCCGGGCCGATTCGCAGGAGCGAGATGGCGTGCGCGTTGAGGATCCGGATGCCGCCGCTGGCAATCGCGCCCATCGCGTATTCCTCGTTCCCCGGGACACCCAGCTTCCGCACCACGAGGATTTCCAACGGCAAGCCAAGCCCCCTGGCCACCTCCCGCGCCACGGGCACGCCGCCGCGAGGAAGCGCCACCACCAACCCCCCGGGTGCCTCGTGGTACTTGCCCAGCTTGGCGACGAGCTGCCGCCCCGCGTCGGCCCGGTCATGGAAATGCGCGCTCATGCGGTCGTCGTCCACGTCCCCGCCGGGCCAAACACCAGGTGCCTCTGGAACCATGCCGCCGCCGCGGACGCCACCCGGGCGAGCGCCCCCGGCTCCTCAAACAAATGTCCTGCGCCTGGAACCACCACGAGTTCCTTCTCCCCTGCCAACCGCTCCAGGGCCTCCCGGTTGATCCCCAGCACCCAGGAATCCTCGCCCCCCACCACCAGCAGCGTGGGCACGGTGACGTCCGCAATCGCCGCACCCGCAAGGTCCGTCCGCCCGCCGCGGCAAACGACCGCCCGGATGGGCGTCATGGGCCTCGCCGCCGCCAGCAGCGCCGCCGCCGCCCCCGTGCTCGAACCAAAGACCCCCTGGGGCAACGCCTTGGTTGTGGCATGCCGGGCGATCCAACGCGCCGCCGCCGCCAAGCGCCGCGCAAGGATTGCAACGTCCTGGCTCCGTTGGCTTGATGCCTCCTGCTCCATCGCGTCGACGGGCACCGTCATGTCCATCAACAACGTGGCCAACCCCGCCGCATGAAACGCATCCGCAACGAATCGATTTCTTGGGCTCGTCCGACCCGATCCGCTCCCGTGCGCAAACACCACGACCGCCCGCGCCTCACGCGGGACCGTCAACGTCGCCGGCAGTACAACGTCCCCGCATGGTACCACCACGTCCTCCCGAAAATCCCCCGGCGCTGTCCCCGGCGTCGAAGCGTCCCTCTCAGCCCCCGCTCGCATGCGGGTGGTTTAGGACCCGCCACGACGGCCCGCCAGCGGCCCACCAGGGATTCCGCAGGGTAAAGTTTTGAACGCCGTGGCCCGTCAGCCCCCCGGCGTCACCCGGCCTCTCATCGCGCGTCCACCCGCGAAGGACGGCCTCCCCAGGCCAGCGCCAGCAAGGCCAACGGCACGAGAGGCAGCAGCCCCGCCACCGCCAACCCCGCGTCGTAGGAGCCCGTCCGCGTCGCGACTCGCCCCAGCCACTCGTGGGCCCACGCCGGCATGATCCAACCCGCGACCCCCGCAAGGCCCGTCACCAGGCCTTGGCGCGAGCCCGGCAGTTCCTGGGTGAAGGCGTGATAGATGGGGAACACCCCCAAGGCCCCGGCCGCCACCAACCCCAGGACCGCCATGAGCACCGGGCCCGATGGCAGCCATGGAAGCAACGCCGCCAGCGCGCTCAGGGCCCCGCACAGGCCAAACACCCTCAACCTCGCCTCGTGCGGTTGCGTCCCACGACGCACCCACCACGTCGCCAACGCCCCCGCCGCGAGGCAACCCACGTCCGCCATCGCAAACCACGCCGAGTTGAACCACAGCGCGTTCGCTTCCGACATCCCCCGTCCTTGCTGCAAGAACTTGGGAAGCCATGCCCGCAGCACCTGCCAGGTCGTGTTGATGCAGGCGATGGTCGCCAGCACCACCCACATCCTCCGCGATGTCATCAACTCCCAAACCCCCATGGCAGGCGGTTGCCCGCGCCCCGGGCCCGAAGCCAAGTCGGACGAGCGCACCAGCAGGAGCCACGGCACCAGCCATCCCAGCCCCGCCACGCCCACCACCAGGAAGGGCCGGCGCCAAGCCCCGTCCGCTGGCCCCATCAGCGCCAGCAGGACCAGAGGCGTCACGATCGCGCCAATCGTGGCCCCGCTCTGCAAGAGACCGTTGCCCATCGGCCGGTCCTTCTCCGCCAGCAGCAGCCGGGTCGTCCGAATCGCGCAGGGCCAATGACCCGCCTCGAAGAACCCCAGCAACGCCCGGCACCAGAAAAGCTGCGTCCCATCCGCCGCAAACCCCGTCGCCATGCCCGCCAGCGACCAAGCCGCCAGGACGCCCGCGTACAGGCCCCTCAGCGACCAACGGTCCGCCAGCCACCCAAACACCACCGATCCCAGCGCGAACCCGTATCCAAAGACCGCCTCCACGCGGCCGTACTGGACATCGGTCAACCCCAGTTCCCTCGTGATGCGCACCGACGCCCCCGCCAGCGTCTGCCGGTCCATGTAGTTCACCGCCGACGCCAACAGCAGCAGGCCGCACACCATCCACTTCCACGAGGGACGTCGCCCGCCTTGATCCCCGACCGATGTCATCGCTCGTCCGCCGGGGCATCCCAGCTCACGCCATCCCACCGCCTCATGCGACGAAGCAAGGCGACGCCTCCCCGCGAGAAGGCCTCCAGCAAGGCCTCCCCCTTTTCCCGGGTGGCCAGCGACGGCCATCCAATGTGCCCCGGGTCCGAACGATCCGACATCGTCCACCCGCGGGCGGCCGGCTCGAATCCCGCGCCCGGCGGGACGGCCGCCACCTCCTCGTGCCCCACCACGAGGTGCGGCGCGATGGCCAGCACCATTGATGTCTCCCACTCGCACGCATGGCCCATCTCGCGCTGGTGCAGCCCCGGCATGGACGGCGGCGCGGCGAGGTTCCAATACGTTGCCGCCAGCACCAGCAAGCCCTCCACATCCCGGTGCGCCTGGCGAAGCTCGAACACCACCTGGCGCGCGGGCACGTCGTTGCCGCCGTGGCCGTTGAGGAAGACGATCCTGTGAAACCCGTGCTCCAGGAGGTTCCGGGCCAGCCCCGACAACAGGTCCAGGTACGTGCGGGGCTCGGCCGAGAGGGTGCCGGGCTTGCCCATGTGATGGTGGGAGTTGCCCAGCCACATCAGCGGCGCAAACAGCACCTCGTCCGCCAGCTCCATCCGCATGCGTCGCACCACCTCGCCCAGCAGCAGGCTGTCCGTGAACAGGGGCAAGTGATGGCCGTGCTGCTCCAGCGCGGCGATCGGGATCACCACAGGCGTCGTCCGCGGCAAGGCCGCCACCGTCGGCCAGGTAAGGTCGGCAAGATCCATGGGAGGTGGCGGCATGTTGCCGGCCACCGTGCCAAGGGGAAGCCATAACTGCCCTTCGATACGGGTTCGCTCGCTGCCCAAAGCATGGGGACGAGGTGGCAGAGCCGTCTCGGCTCTGGCTGGATCACGACCCGCGGCAGGATGCCGCTGCCACGTTCATCCCGGTCCTCGGAAGACTGTAGGCCGGGTGCCCTCACCCGGCGCGCGGGGATGCGGCATGTGTGCCGCAGCGTGAGGGCACGCGGCCTACAGGCCGGGCCTTTAAACTCTCGCGGGCTCGCCGGTTTCCCGAGACCTTGGCGGACGTCGTCGGTGCTTGCCTCAACCCTCCAGCGAAGGCGTGGGTGGCCTGAACCGAAGACCAGACGCCCGTGTCCGTCCCCGGACCGCACCGGGCGACCAAGAATCGTCAGACGGGGGAACATCAGACCGTTCGTACATGAATCATCAAACGAGGGATTGGGAGGCGCATTACGTGGCGGGAGACACGCCTTGGGACCATGGCGAGGCGTCGCCCGGGCTCGTGGATTTCCTGGCCGCACAGGCATCCTCGACACGCGGCCGCGTCTTGGTCCCGGGCTGCGGCATCGGCCACGACGCCGCGGCATGGGCGGCGGCGGGTCTCGAAGTCCTCGGCATGGACCTCGCCCCCACCGCGATGGCCCGCGCATCCGAGCGTTGGCGCGCCATCCCGGGGCTCGCCTTCCGGCATGGCGACTTCCTGGATTCAACGCCCGCCGATGGCTCCTACGACTGGGTGTTCGAGCACACCTTGTACTGCGCGATCGATCCTGCCTTGCGGGACCAGCACGCCCTCTCGGTGGCGAGGTGGCTCCGGCCCGGCGGCCACTTCCTCGCCGTGCATTACATCAACCCGGACACCGACCAAGGGCCTCCGTTCCCGTGCTCCCGCGACGAAGTACTGGGACGATTCGGCCCGTACATGGAACTGCTGGCGGACTGGGTGCCGCGGAGCTGGGAAGGTCGGACGGGACGCGAGCGAATGTTTTGGTGGCGGCGAACGATGCAGGATGCTCCCGGCTGATGCCGCGGCTGCACTCCAGTTGGCGGAGCCGTCTCGGCTCTGGACGGATCACGACCAGCGGCAGGATGCCGCTGCCACCTTCCATGAAGGCGAAGTGAAAGTGGAAGCGGCTTCCAGCCGCTTGCCCAGCGGACCAGCGGCAAGATGCCGCTGCCACGCTCGCCCCGGTCCTGTCAGGACTGTAGGCCGGGTGCCCTCACCCGGCGCACGGTGAAGCGGCCTTAGCCGGGACGATTCAATTGGGAGGGAAGTGATTGCGAAGCAGATGCTTCCGCAAGCCGAGGAGTGAGCGAGGCGCGGGCCAGTACGAGGCCCGTAACGAGGGAACGACGAAGGATTTGCGGAAGCAGATCGAGCAAGCACGACCGACCCAACTGAATCGTTCCGGCTTAGCC
>CAIRNV010000318.1 GCA_903880005.1 uncultured Verrucomicrobiota bacterium
CCATGGGCGATTGATCACGGCGTGGTCGTTGGCGGCGCTGCTGGGGCCGCAGTTGGTCAATTACATGTCCGAGGCGCGCAAGAAGGCGGGGGTGGCGCCCGCCGACGCGTACGGCCCGACGTTGTACCTGATGGCGGGGCTATTGGTGGTGGGTTGCGTGTGCAACCTGCTGGTGCGGCCCCTGGACCCGAGCCGTTTTGAGGTGCAACGGGCATGAAACGCCTTGGCATCCTTGCGGCCTGGCTGCTCGTCGCGGCGCCCCTCGCCTGGGGGATCGCGCGCTCCGTCCAAAAGGCGCTTCCACTCCTTTCAACAACCCCACAATCTCCAACCGTTCACACGTCATCTCCGAAGCCATGAAGACTCACGTCGTCTCGTCGATCCTCGCGTGCTTGGCCGCTGCGTCCGTGTCGGCCGCGCCCACGCACAACACCGCAACCCCCGGCGGGCGCCTGCCCAAGGCGCCCAAGGTCGCCCTCGTGCAGGTGGCCAAGGACTTCGTGGATCCGGTCCGCGTGGCGGTGGCGCCGGACGGCTCCGGTCGCTTGTTTGTCTGCGAGCGCCCGGGCGTGGTGCGGATCGTCAAGGACGGCAAGGTGTTGCCGAAGCCGTTCATGGACATCCATGACACGGTGGTGAGCTCGTTCCTTGAGCAGGGCCTCTACGACTTGGAGTTCCATCCCAAGTTCAAGGAGAACGGGAAGTTCTACGTGCATTACTCCGACATGTGGTTCAACGGCGCCTCGTTCATCGTCGAGTACAAGGCCTCCGCGTCGAACCCCGACCGCGCCGACATGGAGTCCGCGCGGGTGGTGATGCAGATCAATCGTCCGTATGCGAACCACAACGGCGGCGAGATCGCCTTCGGGCCGGACGGGTACCTGTACATCGGCAGCGGCGACGGCGGCTGGGAGGGCGACGTGCTGGGCGCGGGCCAGGACTTGTCGTCGTACCTTGGCAAGATGCTGCGCATCGACGTGGACCACCCCACGTCCGACCGCGGCTACTCGATCCCCAAGGACAACCCGTTCCTGACGCCGCTGATGCAGATGAAGCTGTTCGGCGTGACCGAGGAGGCGTTTAACAAGATCCATCCCAACGCCCGTCCGGAGATTTGGTCGTACGGCCTGCGCAACCCGTGGTCGTTCCAGTTCGATGCCAAGACCGGCGACCTCTACATCGCCGACATCGGGCAGAACCACTTTGAGGAACTCGACTTCCAGCCGGCCGGCAAGGGCGGGCTCAACTACGGATGGAAGTTCATGTGCGGCACGCATCCGTTCCCGCTGCCGGTCGATGCGGCGGGCAAGCCGATCCTTGAGGCCGTGAAGGACGCGCCGCGCGTGGGCGAGATGCCCATCGCGGAGTACAGCCATGTGGACCAGGGCAATTGCATCATTGGCTTCGGCATGTATCGCGGCACTCGTTACCCCTCGCTCGAAGGCATCTACTTCGTGGGCGACTGGGGTTCCGGGAAGCTCTGGGGCGTGGCGCGTGACGGCCAAGCCAAGTGGCAGATGCAGGAGTTGCTCGACACCAAGCTGATGTTCACCGGCGGCGGCCAAGCCCCCGACGGCACCATC